>JAFMIX010000225.1 GCA_017853785.1 Verrucomicrobiales bacterium | reverse complement strand
CACCGAGAACGATTCCCAAGACTCCGGCGAGGATTTTTTTATCTGCTCCAGCAGGTTTGTCGCTCATAATTTTCTTTTGGTTGGTTGGTTGAACTGACTGGCGGGACTTGCGATAGCAAGCCCGGCGGCTGGCGTCAAACGATTTCCTGAATCGAACTGGCCGCCCGGATCACAACTGCGCCATCGCTTTATCCAGCGCGGCGTAGAGCGGTTGCATGGAGGCGGCGGTCTCATCGCCCATGTTCGAGATGCGGAAGGTCGTGCCCTTGATTTTTCCGTAGCCGCCGTCGATGAGGAAACCTTGTTCCTTCACGAGCTTTTGCAGCTTGGCCACATCCACGGTGCGGCCGCCGGGCTTCGCGCCGTTGTTCACGCAGGTCAGCGTGATGGACTCGAAACCTTTCTCCGGGAACAGCGTGAAGCCGTGTTTCGCCGCCCAGTCGCGGGTCAACTGGTTCGTCTGGCGATGCCGGGCATAACGCGCTTCCAGTCCTTCGGCGAAGAAATCCTCCAGCTTGGACGCGAGCGCATAGACGTGCGGGATGGCGGGCGTGCTGGGAGTCATGTGGTCGGCGGCATTTTTCTGGAACTCGACGAAGTCGAAGTAATAACCCCGGTCCTTGATGGTCGCGGCCTTGGCGAGCGCGGCGGGGGAGCAGACGAAGACGCTCAAGCCGGGCGGCAGCGCGAAGGCTTTCTGGGTGCCCGCGAGGAGGACATCAATGCCGAGTTCGTCAAACTTCAGCGGCAGCGCGGTCATGGAGCTGACGGCGTCCACGATGAACATGACGTCGGGATATTTCTGCTTGAGCGCGGCGATTTCGTTCAGCGGCGACATGGTGCCGGTGCTGGTTTCGTTGTGGATGAGCGTGAGGGCGTCGAACTCGCCGGTGGCGAGTTTGGCGTCAATCTGTTCGGCGCGGATGGGGGAACCCCATTCGACCTGGAGCGCCTCGGCGTTCTTGCCGCAGCGCTTGGAGACATCGAGCCACTTGTCGGAGAACGCGCCGCACATGCAGTTGAGCACCTTCTTGGCGACGAGGTTGCGGATGGCGCCCTCCATCACGCCCCAGGCGCTGGAGGTGGAGAGATAGACGAGTTGTTTGGTGGTGAGGAGGGTCTGGAGTTGCGGCTGGATTTTCGCGACGAGGTCTTTGAAGCCCTGGCCGCGATGGCCGATCATCGGCGCGCAAAGCGCCTTGAAGGTTTTCTCGCTGACTTCCACCGGTCCGGGAATATGCAATTTGACGTGTGCCATAGTCCGGGAATTTTTCCTGACGCTGCCGCCAAACGCAAGAACGGGATTGGCAAATTTCATCCGCTCTTTGGCGGAAAACATTGTCGCGGGCAACGCCGCCTAGAAATCCGCCGGTGGCCGCAGGCGCAAATCAAGCCCGGCAGCCGCCTTGCGCAAGGTTTTTGGCAACGGCTGCAATTCAAAATACCCGGTGCGCTCCACCGCGCGGGTCTGGGCAGTCATGCAGCGACAGATCAGCGTCGTCACTTCGCCGGAGGCATCCAGATGCGCCAGCGGGCCCATCGCCGCCGGGTTGTCTTCGATCACGCGGGCCACGATGCTGGTCGGCGCGGCGGCAAGGTCGGCTTCAATCGCAAAGCGCCGCCCGGGTAAGGCTCCGCCAAAACGCTTCATCGCGCCGGCCTCCAGCGATTGGGCCACAAAGATGACCTGCGCGCCCGAGTGGTCCTGTAGCAATTCCCAAATGACAGGCCGTCCCCGCGCATCCAAAATAAGCCGGATCCCCCGGTATTGGATGGCCATTTTTCGGCGAACGGATGACTTGCCCACGGCCCAAAGGTAGGTGACCTGCGGGTGAGGTTTCCCGGAAAGCATAATCTCACCGCTATGAAAAAAAACCACCGCGGGTGCGGCAACGGAATTCGTTGCGGTCATCTCCTGGAGCAACAGCGGGGCCAGTTGGAAGGGTAGATGGGCGGTTTCGCCGCTCTCACGCGGCTTCAGCAGTATTGCGTTGGTGAAATATTGGCCTGCTCGCGCGTAAATCAGTTCCCGCTGGGCGGCGGAAAGCGTTCCAGGTAGCGCCTTGGCGGCGACGGCGGGGCGAGAGCCTAGCCCCAAGAACAATGCCAATGCCAGCCCGCCGAACAGTAAGAACAAGGTGCCTTTCATGCGCCGCCATCCTAACCGGAAAAAGTCCCAAGACAAACTTGACTTGGAATTTCATGCCGACGAAATTCCCCGCGGCATGCCGAGCAAAAACAACTCCAAGAGAGAAATGTCCGCCCAAGAACAGCGCGAACTGGACGTCGCCATCGGCTTTCTTGAGGGCGTGACCAAGCGCGACCCCGAATATGTCGAGGCGCTCCAGTTGCTCGGCGACGACTACACCCGGCGCGGGCGCTTTGAATCCGGTTTGGAAGTGGATCAGCGCCTCGCCGGGCTGCGCCCCGAAGACCCGCTCGTCCAATACAACCTCGCCTGCAGCCATTCGCTCCTCGACCAGCCCGAGGCCGCGGCGGCGGCGCTCCAGCGGGCGCTCGACCACGGCTACCGCGATTTCAAATGGCTTGCCCGCGATCCCGACCTGAAAAAATTCCGCCAGCACGAACTCTACAAAACCGTGCAGGCCCGCGTCCGCTCGCTGAAAAACGAGGCGGCCTGAACCGCCCCAACCCGCGCGCCACTCCATGAACGTCACCGTCCGCGGCCAGACCCGCCACCACCGGACCGTCGCCTTCGACCCCGCGAGCAATGCCGTGCGCCTCATCGAGCAACGGCTGTTGCCGCACCAATTCCAGATCGTCGCCACCCGCGATTATAGCGAGACCGCCCGCGCCATCACGGACATGGTCGTGCGCGGCGCCGGTGCGATTGGCGCAACGGCGGCTTATGGATTGGCGCAGGGCGCGCGCGCATTTCGCGGCGGCGATTTGAAAAAATTTTCGCGCCACGTCGCGACGGTTTATCACACGCTTGCCACCGCCCGGCCCACCGCCGTGGATCCCGTCAATGCTTTGAACACCGTCCGCGCCGCCATGCGCGCCGGTGAAACCGTGGCCGAGCAGCAGGCCCTGGCGCTAGCCGCCGCCGAGGAATTCGCGCATGAAGACGTGCAGCATTGCGCCGCCATCGGCCGCCACGGCGCGAAACTGATCCGCAACGGCATGAGAGTCCTGACTCATTGCAACGCCGGCTGGCTCGGGTTTGTGGACATCGGCTCAGCCACCGCGCCGCTCTATGCCGCGCAGGCGCAGGGCCGCAAGTTTCACGTCTATTGCGACGAAACCCGCCCGCGCTCGCAAGGCGCGACGCTCACCGCCTGGGAACTCGCCCAGCAAAAAATCTCCCACCAGATTATCGCCGACAACGCCGCCGGCCACCTCATGCAGCGCGGCGAGATCGACCTCGTCATCGTCGGCAGCGACCGCACGCTCGGCCGCACCGGCGAAGTTGCCAATAAAATCGGCACCTACACCAAGGCCGTGCTGGCCGCGCGGCACCAGATTCCGTTCTACGTCGCCATCCCGCTCTCGACGATTGATTGGAAGCTCAAGCGCGGCTTCGATATTCCCATCGAAGACCGCCACGCGGAGGAAGTCCTCGGCGCGTGGGGCGTGACCCGTTCCGGCAAGCGTGAATTCATCCGTGTGGCCAACCCCACGAGCGGCGCGCGCAATCCGGGATTCGATGTCACCCCGCCGGAACTTATCACGGGCATCATCACGCCGGCGGGCATCTTCAAACCCGGTGAGTTGTCGCGGCGGCGGTGTGAACTGGGCGCGGCAACTTGATGCCCGCGCGGGAAGTTGGGGCGTTCGTCACATAGATATTTCAGGAGAGGCTATCCGGCGACGACACCTTTTGCGGCGCGCCAGAATTTTCCCGAGCAACCTTGATTCGTGCTCAGTTGTCGCTGCGCTGAAAACGGACGGAATGCTGGCGATTCCCGCGCGATTTTGCTATTGATTCCCCCACGTCATGCCCATCTTGAATCAGCAAGTTCTTGCCGCGTTAGACCTGAAGGTGCTGACCATCCAGCGCACCGTGGCCGGGCGCTGGTGGAATTTCC
>JAFMIX010000224.1 GCA_017853785.1 Verrucomicrobiales bacterium | reverse complement strand
GGCGGCGCGGGCGGGGGCGGCGTGGCGTTCGGCGTGCCGCCGCCGGAGAAGGCTTCGTCGATCAGCTTGCCCGGAATGACATCCAGGATTTTGAAATCCTTTTCCTCCGGCTTCTTGCTGTGGGCTGTGAGGAACGCCGGGCCGACCATCAAAATGAGTATCAGCAGCAGGTGAAACCCGCTGGCGGCGATGAAACATTTTTTTTGCAGCCGGCTCATTTGTTGGGCGCGGTGCGGAGCGAGAAGCGGGTGATGCCGTTGCGCTGGCAGGCGTCGATCACGGCATACAAATCTTTGTTGAAGCCCATCTCGTCGGCGCGGATGTAGACGATGGTCTTGGGGTTGGCCGCAAACGCCTGCCGCAGCGCATATTCGATCTGCGGGAGCGTCATGCGGCGCTTATCCAGGGTGTAGATGCCCTGGGGGCTGACTTCCACGGTGCGGATGTCGCGCTTGTCCACGGTCTGGTCGGCGGCGGCGCTGGCTTTGGGCAGCTTCAACTCCAGCCCTTTCTCGAGCAACGGCGTGGTGATGATGAAGATGATGAGCAGCACGAACGCGAGGTCGAGCAGCGGCGTGATGTTGATCTCGCTCAGCGTGACCAGGTGACTGCGTTGGGAGAATCTCCTCATCGTTGCAAGTTGCTGGTTGAAGGTTGAAGGTTGTCTGCGCCCTGCGTCGGCTTTTTCATGCGGGAACTGCCGGCGTAGCTTTCGAGGTAGCGGATGAACGCGGCCGGCTTTTTGGAAAGCGTGGGCGCAGATTCCCGCAGGTTGGCAAACTCTTTTTCGCTGATGTATTTTTGATTCAGCGCGGCGTGAAGTTGCGAGCGAACCTCGCCATTTGAACCTTTGGCAATGTTCAAAAACTGGACCAATTCCTTTCGCGTGCCACGTTCAAAGCCTTCGGCGATGTTTGATATTGTGGAAACCGTCGCCCGACGGATTTGGTCACGCAACCCAACATCCTGATTCAATGCCCGTTGCTTCGCGGCCGAATAAACCGCGGCGACCAGCAGTCGGGCGTCCTGCCAGACATTCAAGTCTTCAAATTGTCGTGCGGTGGCCATCGTTCAACCTTCAACCTGCAACCGTTCACTTCTCTTCGAGATATTCCGTCTCCATCTT
The DNA here is from genome assembly GCA_017853785.1 of Verrucomicrobiales bacterium. Classification (GTDB taxonomy): domain Bacteria; phylum Verrucomicrobiota; class Verrucomicrobiia; order Limisphaerales; family JAFMIX01; genus JAFMIX01. Next base: position 2,927 of record JAFMIX010000224.1, on the reverse strand, counting down.
CGACGTCAGTTCCTGCGCGAAGTTGTCCAGCTCGACGGTCTGCACGCGCAGGTTATGGACGAGCCAATTGTAACCGAACATCGAGGGGATCGCCACCAGCAAGCCGGCGACGGTGGTGATGAGCGCGGCGGCCACGCCGGGGGCCATCGCCGCGAGCGTGGCGCTGCCCTGCTGCGCGATATGCCCGAACGTGCTCATCACGCCCCAGACCGTGCCGAGCAGGCCGAGGAACGGTCCGCCGCTGACCGCGATGGCGAGCAGGATGAGGCCGGACTCGAGCTTGAGTGATTCCTGCGCGACGGTGTTTTCGAGCGAGCGTTTGACGTGCTCCATGCCTTTGAGCGAGACGAATTTTTTGCGGCTGCCGTCCGCGTTTTTCAGGCGCGCGTCGAGTTCCAGGCTGCCGGCCTGATACACGGCGAATTGCGGGCAGCCGTCGGCGGCGATGCGTTGGTCGAAGAGGTCGAGCGGCGTCTTCTGCGTCTTGAACGCACCCGCGAATAGGGAATTCAACTTCTTGGCGCGGCGCATCTGGATGGCTTTGGAGATCATCACCGACCACGCCATGATGGAGAACAGGACGAGGAAGATGATGATGGCCTTCGCCTCGGGCGTGGCCTGATACCAGATGTAGACCAGCTCCGACTGTTTGGGGGCGGCCCCTCCGGCGGCAAAAAAGTAGAATGAATTCATGAAAATGGGCAATGCGGACGAAACTCAACCTGGGTCCGGTCGTGGAGGGGGCGACGCTTACCAAGCCAACAGTGCCTGCGCACTTTTACCGCCGTCTTTTCTACTCCTCGCCATCGGCATTGCCAAGATATTTATTCGGCCAAACCCGACTTTACACCCGCCGCGAATTCGCCAAGACTCCGACCATGAAAAAGCACCTGTTGCTGCTGCTCGCCGTCGGCCTCTGCCTGTCGCCGTTGGCCGCCCGCGCCGCCGCCAAATCCGATAGCGCCGCCACGACCGTTCCCGGCGCGGAGAAGCTGGCCCAGACCGTCTCGATGATCACCGGCGTCGCCATCTCGCCGCTGCTCGGCGTGAGCGGCGTGGGCTGCTGGCAATACGTCACCGCCAAGACCGAGGCGGAAAAAGCCAGCCTCCCGTGGTATGCGCACCCGATGTTCTGGGCGCCGTCTATGCTGCTCGTGCTCGCTTGCTTCGTGAAAGACACTGCCGGGGCCGCCCTCCCCACCGCCGTCAAGAAACCCCTCGACGTCGCCGAGACCGTGGAACACAAAATCTCCGGCCTCGTCGCTACCGGCGCGTTCGTGCCCATCGCCGCGTCCGTCTTTCACGCCACGGGCGGCAGCAGCGCGCTGCTCGGCTCGCTGGGGTTTGCCGGGGTGGATTTGAGTTGGCTCTACAATGCCCTCATGGTGCCCGTCTCCATGGCCGCTTTTGCCATCGTCTTCCTCGCCTCCAACGCCATCAACATCCTCATCCTCCTCAGCCCGTTCACTACCGTGGACGCCGCGCTCAAGGGCTTCCGCGCTGCCATCCTTGCGTCCGTTGCCGGCACCGCGCTCATGAACCCTTGGATCGGCCTTGCGTGGGCGCTGGTCGTCATCCTCATCTCCTATCTCATCGCGGGCTGGTCGTTCCGGCTCTCGCACTTCGGCCTCGTGTTCGTGTGGGATTTCTTCACGCTCCGCAAAAAACGGTTCACACCCGCTGCCGCGGCGAACAAAATGTTCCTCAGCCGCAAGATCAACCGCGTCCCCGCCCGCACCTACGGCAAACTCTCCCTCAACGAACAGGGCCGCCTCGTCCTCACCTACCGCCCCTGGCTCATCCTGCCGGCGCGCCCGCTCGTCTTGCCCGAGGGCAAATACTGCGTCGGCGAAGGCGCGTTCTTCTCCGAAATCCACCGCCTCGAAGGCGACGACACCCGGGATGTCCTCCTGCTGCCGCCGCGCTACCGCACGCACGAGGAACAGCTCGTCCGCATCTACCAACTCGAAGGCGTGCGCCCCATCGGCCTGCTCGCCGCGTGGGCGTGGGTCAAGGGTTTGTTCGGCGGCAAAAGCCAGCCGCTGGCGGCGTAGCCCGCGTACATCGCTTGTTTCAACCCAGCCGGTAGTTTTTTCAATTCGCGCGCCTCGGCCGGTCGGCCTTAATCTGTCGCCGTGGATCGGAATTCCAGCCGCCCCCACCATATCGTCCGCCGATTCTTGTTTTCGTCCGAGGCGATTCGTGCTTCTATTTTCATGCGGCCAAAAAGCAGCGTTCACAGAAAGGCAACTTTATGGAACCTATCGGCGTCATTATCATCGTCATGATCGTCCTCATCCTCGGCGCGCTCCTCGCCCTGGCCGGCTGGCTCATCGTCCACGCCATCAGCGCCAAGAACCGCATCGAAGAACTCACCCGCCGCTTCAGCGAAGTCGAGCGCCAAGTCTTCTGCGCCAAGCCCGAGCCACAGCAAACCCCTGCCGCCGCGCCCGCGCCGCAGCCCGCGCCCGTTGCCGCGCCGGTTGTCCCGCCGCCCGTCAGCCAGCCTCCAGTTGCGCCGCCGCGCATCGAGCCCGCGCCCATCCCGCCGCTCGCCGCGCCGCCCAAACCGCCTTCCATCTTGGGTCAGGTTTCAAAACAGCTCGACACCCCGATCGTCGAAACCTTCAGCAAGGCAATACAAGGCTCCAAGCCCGCCATCAACTGGGAGCAGTTCATGGGCGTCAAAGGCTTCGCCTGGCTCGGCGGCTTCGCCCTCTTCCTCGGCGTCGCGTTCTTCATCAAATACTCTTTCGACAACAACCTTATCTCGCCGCAACTCCGCGTCGCCATCGGCTTCCTCACCGGCCTCGGCCTCCTCGTCGGCGGCGTGATACTCTCCCGCAAAAACTACGGCGCGCTCTCGCAAACCCTCTGCGCCACGGGCGTCGTCGTGCTCTACGCCGTCACCTTCGCGTGCTGCGCGC
>JAFMIX010000223.1 GCA_017853785.1 Verrucomicrobiales bacterium | reverse complement strand
TATCGCGCCCGCGTGGCAGGCGGTGGCAGCGGACCGGGTGGCTTTTTCCAACTGCCGTTTGTGACCAAGCGCGAGATGCGCGAAAACTTTCCCCACAATTTTCTCCGCCCCGGCCAGGAGCTGGAAACCCTGTTGGGCGCGAATCTTGTCGAGCTAGAATACACCTCCGGCACTTCCGAGGACCGCGTGCCGGTGCTGTTGGAGCGCGGCTGGTGGGAGCGGCAGGAGCGCCGCGCGCTTGAATTAAATCCTTTCGTCAGGGCCGTGCTCCGCGATTGCTCCACGCTCCGCCGCGCCACGCTCACCACGCCTGCGTGCAACGGTGTGGTCTGCCCCTCCCGCTGGTTGACCCGGGCGCAACGCACCTTGGGCGGCGCGCTTTCCCTGAATCAGGCGCGTATTCCGTTCCTGCTCACTCCGGCGGAACAGTCGCAGATGGCCGCGGAAGTCACCGACTGGGCGCCGACCTTTCTCGATTGCGACCCGGTGCACGGCGTCTGGTTCGCGCGTTATTGCGAGCGCCAGGGCATCCGGTTTCCGTCGTTGAAATTTGTCCTGTGCAGTTACGAGTTCGTCAGCGTAACGCACCGGCGGATAATCGAGCGGGCTCTGGGCGTGCCGGTCTTCAATCTTTACGGGGCCACCGAAACCGGACACCTGCTCATGGAATCCGCTCCCGGTCAGATGCAGGCAAGCGCAGAGACCGCGTTTCTTGAAGTCGTGGATGCGAACGCATCCGGCGTCGGGGATCTCGTGGTGACCACATTGACGAACGGCTACATGCCGCTCGTGCGCTATCACATCGGCGATCTTGTGGCGCGGCGCGGCGCAGATTACCTCGTCCATGGTCGGAAACGCGACGCCCTGCAAACCGCCCCCGGCCAGCGCGTGACGACGTGGCAGGTGGATCAATGTTTTGCGGGCCTGGCTGGCATCGCGCATTACCAGCTCCGGCAACTGGCCGTCGGGCAATTCCATCTGCGCTACATCGGCGATGGCGTCGGGCCGGACGACGCGGAGCTGCGACAATTGATTTCCCGGCTGGAGAAACTTTTGCACGCTCACGGGCAAATCACCAGCGAAGCCGTGGATGTGCTTGTTCCCAGTCCTTCCGGAAAATTCCGTCTGACCCTGCCGCATGAAAACTGACTTCGACCTGATCGTGATCGGCGGTGGCAGCGGCGGTTACGCGGCGGGGCGCACGGCAGCGGCGGCGGGCTGCAAGGTAGCTGTCGTGGAAGGCGGGGCGCAGGTCGGCGGGCTTTGCATCCTGCGCGGCTGCATGCCCACCAAAGCCTTGCTCTACGCGGCGGAAGTGCGGCATCTCGCCCGGCACGCCGGCACTTGGGGCGTCCGCACCGGGCCGGTGGATTTTGATTGGAACACGGTCATGGCGCGCAAGGACAAGCTTATCGCGGACTTCGCTGATTACCGGGTCAAGCAGCTCAATGACGGACGCTTCACCTTCATCCGCGCCACGGCGAAATTCCGCGACCCGCACACCATCGAATTGAGCAACGGCCGCCCGCTCACGGCAAAATATTTTGTCATCAGCACCGGTTCGGTCGTGTCCGCGCCGCCGCTGCCGGCGCTCGCGGAAGCCGGTTACATCACCAGCGACGAGGCGCTCACGCTCCGCCAACCGCCGCGTTCGCTCATCATGCTCGGTGGCGGGCCGGTGGCGGTGGAACTCGCCCAATTTTTCTGCCGCTTCGGCGTGGCGGTAACGCTCGTGCAGCGCAGCGAAAATATCCTCCGCGATTCCGACACCGATGCCGCCGTGGCCGTCGAGACGGCATTGCGGCGCGAAGGGATGCACGTCTTCACCGGCACGAAGTTGACCCACGCAGGACGCACGGCGGCGGGCAAATTCATCGAGTTCACCCACGCCGGCAAACCGGTGCGCGTGGAGGCGGAGGCAATTCTGCTCGCGCTGGGACGCTCGCCGAACACTGCCGGCCTCGCTTTAGAACGGGCAGGCGTCGCGACGAAGGAGGGTTATATCCAGACCGACGCCACGATGCGGACGAGCGCGCCGCATATCGGAGCGGCCGGTGATTGCTCCGGGCCGTATGAGATCGTCCATATTGCCATCCAGCAGGGCGAGACGGTCGTGCATAATCTTCTGCACCCGGACGCGCCACGCCGGATGGATTACCGGCTGCTCACCTCTGTGGTGTTCACCGACCCGCAGGTGGGAGTTGTGGGCTTGACTGAAAAAGCCGCGCGCGTGGGCAACATTCCTTATCTCGCCGCGAGTTATCCGTTCAACGACCACGGCAAGTCGCTCATCATGGAGGCGCTGGACGGTTTTGTGAAACTGCTCGCCGATCCGGTCACCGGCGAAATCCTCGGCGGCGCGTGCGTCGGGCCGCTGGGCGGGGAATTGATCCACGAGGTCTCAGTGGCGATGGCGGGGCGCATGACGGTGGGCCAGTTCGCCGCCGTGCCGCATTATCATCCCACACTGGCGGAGATCTGGACTTATCCGGCGGAGGAATTGGCCGGACAAATCCCGGCGGCGGCGGCTCGCTGAAGCCCGGCTTCAGCGTTTAATGCTTGTGCGCTTCGTCCGCTTGCCCGGCTTCTTGCAACTGGCGGCCAAATGGATGGCCCGTTGCGCCCAGGTGGTGAGTTCCGGTGACTGCTCCAGCACCTCAGGCGGGACTTCGTGATATGCCATCGTCAGCACCTTGCCGCGCGATTCGTAGGTGAACGCGCCCATGCCGCGCGCCGTGTAATCTGCCGGCGCGGCCGCGTCTGTTTTGAAGAACAACCGCCCCTCGTCCAGAATCCCGAAGAAATAATCGCTGGAATAAAGCCCGTGCGCGCCGAACATCGCCTTCGCCCGCACGTCCGGCAACGCGCTCAACTGGTCGAGGACGAAGGCTTTGAAGGAGTCGTCGGGCATCAACTTTTCTGCGCCTCTTTCGCCCAGGTGTCTTTCAACGTGATGGTGCGGTTGAACACGAGCTTGCCGGGCTTGGCATCCAAGTCCAAAGCGAAGTAAGCGAGGCGCTCGAATTGATAGCGCAGTTCGGGCAACGCGTCTTTCAGGCTTGGTTCGCACTTGGCGGTGAGGACTTCGAGCGAATGCGGGTTCAGGTGTTTCTTGAAATCACCGTCGGCGTCCGGCTCGGGCACGGTGAAGAGGCGGTCGTAGAGGCGCACTTCGGCGTCCACAGCGTGCGCGGCGCTGACCCAGTGAATCGTGCCCTTGACCTTGCGGGCGGAGGTCGCGCCGCCGGTCTTGCTGTCGAGGTCGGCGGTGCAGCGCAGCTCGGTGATGTTGCCGGCGGCGTCTTTGACGACTTCCTCGCACTTGATGATGTAGGCGTATTTGAGACGCACTTCGCCGCCGGGCTTGAGGCGGAAATATTTCGGCGGAGGCACTTCGGCGAAGTCGTCGCGCTCGATGTAGAGTTCGCGGCTGAAGGGGACTTTGCGTTTGCCGGCGGTTTCGTCCTCGGGGTTGTTGGTGGCGTCGAGTTCTTCGACTTTGCCTTCGGGATAGTTCGTGATTACGACTTTGATGGGGCGCAACACGGCGAGGCGGCGGAACGAGCGCTTGTTCAGATCTTCGCGGATGGCGTATTCGAGGACGGCGACGTCGGTGATGCCGTTGTATTTGGTGATGCCGATGTTGTAGGCGAAGGCGCGGAGCGCTTGCACCGTGACACCGCGGCGGCGGATGCCGGAGATGGTGGGCATCCGGGGATCGTCCCAACCGGTGACGAGGTTTTCGTCCACGAGTTGCATGAGCTTACGCTTGCTCATCACGGTGTAGCCGAGCGCGAGGCGGGCGAATTCGTATTGCTTGGGCAGCGCGCGGGGGAGGTCGAGGTTTTCCAGAATCCAATCGTAGAGCGGGCGGTGGACTTCAAATTCGAGCGTGCAAATCGAGTGCGTGATGCCTTCGAGGTAATCGCTCAAGCAGTGCGCGAAGTCATACATCGGGTAGATGCACCACTTGCCGCCGGTCTGGTGATGATCGGTGTGCTTGATGCGGTATAGCAGGGGGTCGCGCAGCCAGATGTTGGGCGCGTCCACGATGATCTTGGCGCGGAGCACGCGCGCGCC
>JAFMIX010000222.1 GCA_017853785.1 Verrucomicrobiales bacterium | reverse complement strand
GCTGGCGGGATCGGAAAAGTTGCCCCGCCGCCTGAGAGATGCGTAGATCAGTCCGCTGCAAAGACCGAGAAAGAGGGAAGTCAGCACCAACCCCGGCCAGCCAAGGTTCCAGAAAAAGGAGCCAAACAAGGTGGGCGCCACGCTCCCGGTGACAGTCGAGGTATCGATACTTTCAAAGCCGCGCTGGCCTTGCAGGTAGGCATTGAAATAAACGCCCTCGAGCAAGATCGGCTTCTCCGGCCACAACACCCGCGGCACCAAGCCGAGCAGAGCACGCAGGTAAAAAGTCCCGTTTACGTCCAAGTCCCCATTCTGCTCCAGTTGGAGCAACTGGCTCAACGCGCCCAAACCGCCACTGCGGTCCAAGGCCTGATTGGCATATAACTGCAAGCCTTGAGCGCTGGGAGCAGACCAGAACCAGCCCTGCTCGAAGGCAATCCGCCGGGCCTCCGACCGTCCCGGACCATCGGTGACGTAATATTCGTCCCGCAAGGTGGTCGCATAGGGATAGGCGATGAGCAGCAGCAAGGCCGCGGCCAACACGGTCCGCAGCACTGGAATCCGCTGCTTCAAGATGATATAGGGCACGATCGGGACGAAGACCGGCATGAAAAACGCCGTTTTGCTGCTGCCGTAAATCACCGCCCAAACCAACTCGCCGACAGTCAGCCCCAGCCCCAGCCAGAGCAATTTGCGCCGCGCCGGATTCGAGTAGTAAGCGGCCCACACCACCAGCAACAAAAACCGGGGAATCAAGCCATCAAATGTGCGCACAAACGCCGGCGGAGGCCCGGCCAACAACATCTGGGAATACGGCATGGCCAAGAATTTCTGGTAAAAGTAATACCGAAACGGCCAAACGAGGATATAAGCGACGATGGCCAGGGGCACCAACCGCGAACAATTCCATTCCCCCGCCTGCACCAGCCGCTCGGTACGCTCGGCGATCAGCCCCAGGCCAAACCGGTAGCCCACGGAGATACAGACAAACCCCGTGCTGATGAGCAGCAAGGCCAGCGGCATCTGCTCATCCGACCAGGGAATCCAGCCGATGCGTTGAGCCGGGTCCAGGAGGGTCTTGAACGACCCGATGACCCAGAAGGGCAGATGGAACACCATGAGCACCGCCCACGGCTGCCGGAAGTCGAATCTGCCTTGGCGGTCACCCAGAAAAGCGGTGGCCAGCACCACCACACTCATCAGCAGGCCATGGATCAGCAGACCCTCCGCTCCGGAATGCACCAGGATGAACTGAAACAGCAAGGCTGCGAACATCGCGACCAAGGCGGGAGTGTTAACCTGAATCGGCAGGGATGCCTTGAGATGGGAGGAACTCGGTTTCAATGGCAAATGGTTAATGCGGGATGGCAAGGCAGATTCTTACCGCAAAGGCGCAAAGCCGCAAGATAGATGCGAGGGGATATTTCAAAATTAAAAATTAAAAAATGGAGAAAGTTAACCGCGAACGATGCAAACCACGCGAACCGACAATTGAGGGCGGGAGGCGGATGCCGCCCCCTGCCCTGGCTAGCGGAAGACCAGGCTATCCGGCGGCAGGCGAGTCTAGAACGGGTTAAATAAAAGTGGGGCCGAAGCGCGGCAGAACCAGGTAGGGCGCGCAGTCCGTTGCGCGCCGCGCTTGCAAGCCAGGCAATCAAACTACATTCGCGGCGGTCAGGGGACTGACCGCCCTACCGGCCGTAGTTCAGCTTTATCTGGTATAACACCGCCGCTTCGATGGCTTGCGCGGCCACGGAGATATCCTGCGTCTCCGCGATGCGCCGGCTGGCGGCACCCATACTCTGCCGGAGCGTCGGGGTCTCCAAGAGTTCCCGCAGGCGCGCGGCCAGCGCGGCCACGTCGCCGCAGGGGTGAACGAGCGCGTTCTCACCGGCCCGGGCGACGTCGTTCGGGCCGAGGCAGCCGACCTGGTCCGAAACCACCAACGGCAAACCATACACCGCCGCCTCGGTGGCGACGAGCGGGTGGGCGTCTTCCGAGGACGGGATGGCGAGCGCGTCGGCGGCGGCAAAATACGCAGGCAACGCGCTCTGATTCACGAAGCCGGTGAAGCGGAACGCCTCCGGGCAGGCACTGGCCGCCGCCTGCGATTTCAAATCTTCCAGCAGCACGCCGCTGCCCACGAACAGGCCCACGGCAGGCAACCCCTGCTCCCGCAGCCGCACCACCGCCGCGACCAGATCCTGCGGGCGCTTGATGCCATAGAGCTTGCCGCACAACAGCACCACAAAGTGGGCGGGGCGGAGTTGCAGTTCGGCGCGCTGCTGCTCGCGCAACGCGGGCAAGGCCGCGCCGCCCGCGTGCCGGAGCCGTTGCACATCCACCGGCAACGGGCAGCGATGGATGCGATCCGCCGGCACGCCGTAGTGGCGGAAGTATTCGGCGTTGCAATCGCCCGCCGCGAGGCAGACATCCACGCCGCGAAAGAACGTGGGCAGCAACGCGGTCTTGAGCCAGAGCCGCCAGGTGGCGCGCTTGCGGTGTAGCACGGAATCACTGCAATAGAGCAACCGCTTGCGGCGGGAACGCACCCAGCTCCGCACGCGCCAGTTCAGCCGGCGCGAATAGCCATAGACGAGGACGGCGTCCGGGTTTTCGGCATCGAGGATCTTACCAATTTCGGGCACGTCGGCATTGAAGAAGCCTTTGGGCACACGGTCCAAGCCGGGCCGCAGGAACTGATGGCGGTAGCCGCTGAGGAGATCGATGTCCCACGCAAAACTCTGGCCGAATTGCTTGTCGTAGTAGGTGCGCGACCCGGCATCGGTGAGGAACAGGACGACGACCTCGATGCGGCCATTCCGGGCGAGACGCTGATAGATGGGCGCAAAGTGCTGGATGGGGTGCGTGACGACGACGGCCAGTTTGGGTTTCATGGCTGGGAAAGCAGTGATTTAGCCACAGATGGACACGGATGCACACGGATGAAGGAGCGCGGGTCTGTGACCCGCACTTCGGCGGCATTGATTCTGCGCCTTTGACCCTTTGCGACTTTGGGTTGAAGTTGCGGTGACATCGTTTGCGGTTCAGGCGGACGGTTGCGGCAGGTGCTGGTAACAATGCTCCAGCACCACGCGGGCGCGATGGTCAATGGAGTGTTCCGCCAGGCAGCGCAGATGCCCGGCGCGCAGGATCCGCGCCCGCTCCTCCGGATGCGCGAGGTAATATTTCACCTTGGCGGCCAGTTCCGCACCGTCGCCGAAGCAGGCCACTTCCACATCCTCCTGGAGATGTTTCAAGAGTTCCTCCGTGCGTTCGTGGATCATGAAAGCGTTGCAAGCAGGAATGTCGAACGTGCGCGAGGTGACCTGATCGCCGGAGGATGCGCCGGGCCATTTTTCGCTCAAGAGCGCGAGGTTGATGGTGGACGCCTGGAGCGCCACAGAATAGATGTTGCCCATGATGTCCTTGAACATCGCGCACGCGCGCACGGCCTCGGATTGCGCCCGGTTCCACTGGCTGCCCCAAATCTTCAGCGTGATGCCGGGACAAGTGCGGATGACCGCATCAATCAGCCGCTCTTTTTTGGGCGACCAGGTGCCGATGAAGGAGACATCGGCTTGGAGCGCGGGCGGCAACACCGCGCCGGGCGGCATGGGGCAATGCACCTCGGGATCGTAGCCGTGCGGCAGCACGCTGACTTGCGTGATACCGAGGTGCTCCTGGAGGTCGCGCGGCCCGAAGGATTTGGTGGTGAAGATGTGGTCGTAAAGCGGCAGCGTCCGGGGCAGCCACGGGCCGTGGGTGAAGACGCTCACATCGGGATAGATGTTGACGGAATAGACGCCCGCCGCCCGCGCCGCCGCCAAGGCATAAGGCATCACGGATTCGCCCTTGTAAACGACCAGCGCCTGCGGCTCGAAGGATTTGAGGTCGCGCAGGATCTGCTCGTTGAACTCGCGCTCGAACATCCGCACCAGCGGGCGGCGGATGATACGCAGCAGCCGGGAACTCTTGACCGTGGGGATGAACTGCCGCGGGTCCACCACCTGGAGGAGATGCCCCGCGCGGACCAGCGCCCGCGCCATGCCGCCGATCCCGACACCGGCCTGCATGGCGATCTGC
>JAFMIX010000221.1 GCA_017853785.1 Verrucomicrobiales bacterium | reverse complement strand
AATCCTCAATCTTCCATCCTCGTTTGTTTTGGTAACGGGCGGTGCGGGCTTCATCGGCTCGCATTTGGTCGAACGGCTGCTTGCGGATGGCAAAAGCGTCGTCGTGCTCGATGACTTTTCCACGGGCAGCCTGCAAAATTTGAGCGCGGTGATTGCACACCCGCAGTTGCGCGTGATTCAATCCAAGATTTCCGCGTGTGCCGCACTGCCGGAGTTGGTCGGCGCCGCCGAATCCGTTTTTCACCTCGCCGCCGCCGTGGGCGTGGAACTGGTGGTCCAATCTCCGATTCACGTCATCGAGGCCAACCTGCGTGAGACGGAAGTGTTGTTGCAGGCCGCCGCGCCCCGGCGCACGCCAGTGCTGCTCACCTCCACTTCGGAAGTCTATGGCAAGAGCCAGAAAGAGGCGTTCAGCGAGACGGACGACCTCCTCATCGGCCCGCCCACGCAATCCCGCTGGAGCTACGCCTGCTCGAAGCTGATGGACGAATTCCTGGCGCTGGCCTACGCGCAGGAGAAGGCCCTGCCCGTGGTCATCGTGCGCCTGTTCAACACCGTCGGCCCGCGCCAGACCGGGCGTTATGGGATGGTGCTGCCGCGCTTCATCGCGGCGGCGCGGCGCGGCGAACCGCTGCGCGTTTATGGCGATGGCGAACAGACGCGTTGCTTTTGTTTCGTGACGGACACGGTGGAAGCGCTGGTGCGGCTGCAAAACTGCCCGCCGGCCCGCGGAGAAATTTTCAACATCGGCGGCACGGAGGAAGTCAGCATCCTCGAACTCGCGGAGCGCGTCATCCGCGCGTTGGGTTCTAAATCGACCGTGGAATTTGTACCCTACGACCAGGCGTATGCCCCAGGCTTTGAAGATATGCGCCGCCGCCGGCCCGTGGTGGACAAGCTGGAGCGCACCGTGGGCTTCCGCCCGGCGACGGCGTTGCAGCGGATCATCGAACTGACGGCGGGGAGGTAGGGCGCGTCACTCCGTGCGCACCGTTCGCCTGCTAACCTACGCCCCCGGCGTGGCAAATGAGGATGCTATCGTTCCGATGCGCGGCGGGCAGAGGACTGCCCGCCCTACCTGGGTTGGGTAGGTGCGATGATTTGCGGCAACAGCGGGCAATGCCCTCAGAAAAAAAAGGGCGTCCTTGCGGACGCCCTTGAATGGGATTCAAACCAAATCAGTTCGGGAAGCCCATATTGTTATTGGCATCGCCAGTGGTGGCCAATTGCTTGCGCAGCGCGGAAGAACTGACCTGCTGGACGCTGCCATCGGAGAGACCGATGTTGCCTTGGCCTTGGTGCATCTTGTCCGTTGTCCACGAAATCGTGGTGCTGTTGGTGCCGAGGTTGACGCCGGCGGCATTTGCCGCATAACCGTAGCCGGTGGCGTTCTGGTTGGCCGCCATGTTGCGATCCGAGGTAAGAATCATGCCGGGTTTTTCTTCGGTAGCGGTCACGCCAACCGCGAATGAAATGTAGTTGTTGCCGTTGAAGCTCGCCCAATTGGTGGCCGGGGTTGAACGAACGTCATCCGAGGGGCAGAGCGTGATTTTTGGGTCGCTCAACTCGTTCGACATCACCTGAAAGATTCGATAGAGCGCCCCGGACTTGAGGTTGGGCGCGTCGGAGACGCCACCATCGGCGAGGGTCACAGCCATCGGAAATTTGTCTCCGTTGTCACCCGCCCACATCCGGAAGGCCAAACCAACCTGCTTGAGGTTGCTGACGCACTTGATGCGTTGGGCTTTGGCTTTGGCTTTGGCCAGCGCGGGCAGGAGCAAGCCAGCCAGAATGGCGATAATCGCGATGACGACGAGCAATTCAATCAAAGTGAACGCCCGGATTTTGGTTTGATTCTTCATATACTGAACTTTTTTGTGTTATTGGTTGTTAATTTTCGGAAAACAGTTGGCGGAATCTATAGAATTCAGTTGCACTGTCAAACGAGTTTTTGCTGCTGGAAGGGTTGTTTAGCAACGCCGATGCCACCCGCATTTTTTTGCCAAAATCGGCAAAAACGCCTTATAAAACCACATTTTGAAACCTGTGACACCCCACGACTCGGGTGATTCTCACGCCCGGCGCGTGGCCATCACGCAACCCACCTCAGCCGCGCAGGTAAATGCACTTCAAATACGCCGCCTCAGGGAACGTGGCGGGATGGTCCGGCGCGTGCTGGGCGGTTTCCAGTTCGGTGAACCTCCGCCCGGAACGCCGGGTCGCGCTACGGGCAGCCTCGAAAAATTCCGCCGCCGAAACGTGCGCCGAGCAGGACGCCGCCACGAGCACGCCGCCGGGGCGCAAGACCTTGATGCCGTGCGCGACCAGTTTGCCGTAGGCTTGGATCGCGCCGGCGCGTTCGGCCTCGCGCTTGGCAAGCGAGGGCGGGTCGAGGATGACGAGGTCGTAGCGCCGCCCGGGATTTTGCTCGAGCCACGCGAAGGCATCGGTTTGGATGGTTTCATGCCGGCAGGCCGCGATGGCGGCAGCGGATTGGTTTAGCGCGAAATTCCGTTTGGCGCTTTCCAGGGCGTGCGTGCTGATGTCAAGGTCGGTCACGGACTTCGCGCCGCCGCGCGCGGCGTAGAGCGAGAAGCCGCCGGAAAAGCTGAAGGCGTTCAACACCGCGCCGCCGCGGGCGAGCATCTCCACGCGCCGCCGGTTCTCCCGCTGGTCGAGGAAGAAGCCGGTTTTCTGCCCGTGCACCACGTCAGCCTCGAAGCGGATGCCGGTTTCGAGGAAGATTTCACGCTCGGCTTCAGGGGCCGGAGAGCCAGCATCCCCGCTGGCAACGGAGCGCGGCTGTGTCGCAGGCCAGCCGCAGCGTTTGGTGGCTTGCGGCGACTGGCTTTCAGCCCAATCGCGCTCCGTTGCCGCCAGCAGGAGACTGGTTCCGTCCTCCAGTTGAAATTGTTTCCGCGCGGTTTGCTGGATGTTCCGGCTCAGGCGCAGGATGAGTCGTTCTGGTTGGAGTTCGGCGCGCAGGAGTGCGGTGATTTCCGCGAGGCGCGGCAGCCAGGCGGCGGTGTAGAGTTTCAGCACGAACGTCCCGGCGTAGCGGTCGAGGACGAGTCCGGGCCAGTGGTCGCTCTCGCCGTTGATGCAGCGGTAGCCGTTGGTCTGTTCGGCGGCGATACCGGCGCGGCGATGGAGGGCGCGGGTGAGATTTTCGCGCCACCACGCGGCGTCAATGGTCAGGGGCTTGCCGGCGTGCAGCACGCGGACGCGCAGCGGGGAATCGGGATCGAACAGGCCGACGGCGAGAAAAGCATCGTTGCGGTCGTAGATAACAGCGAGTTCGCCGGAGTGGCCGGGGCGGTTCGCCTCTCGAATGCTGTCGGCGAACAGCCAAGGATGGCCGCCACGCAGGATGGTTTCCGCCGTGGCGGTGACGCGGAGGCGGAGGCGGGGCGCTGGAGTTGGCGGCGATGGTCGCAAGCGCCGCCATGATGCCGGGAGCGGCGGACAGCGTCACGCGCCGTTTTTGCGGCGAGGGGAAAGCGGGTTTCAAGGCAAAAAATTCCGCTGGCGCAAACGGCCGCAAAGAGTTATTTGCTTGCCGGCTTTTGACCATGAAAATCACTGAAATCCTGATGGCGGAACACGCGGTGTTCCACAATTTGTTCGATCACATCGAGAGGGTCGCGCCGCGGCTGAAGACCTTGGGCGAGGTGAAGGCGCTGGCGGCGGTGGTGCAGAAGTTGCACGAGCCGCATTCGCACACCGAGGATGACCTGTTCATCGAGCCGCTGGAGCATTGCTTCGACCAGCTCGGCCAGAACGAGACGTTCCACGCCGAGCACGAGCTGATGGAGGCCGCGCTGGATAAAGTGCAAAAGGCGCGCACGCTCAAGGACGCGAAGAAAATCCTGCTGGGCGCGATGGCCGCCTGCCGCAAGCATTTCGACCAGGAGGAGCGCATCGTGTTCCCCATGGCCGAGCGCGTGCTGAAAACCAAGACGCTGACCGAACTTGGCGCGCAGTGGTTCGCGCAGCGCGACAGCAAGAAGCGTTAACGCCCTGCCGCCAAAGCCACATTGACGGCGGCGACCAGCGCCGCAACGCGGGTGGGCAAGGGAAAATCCGAAGGCGCTTCCAGAGTGCAACTGTGCCGGGTCTTGTGCTGGAGCAGCCAGAA
>JAFMIX010000220.1 GCA_017853785.1 Verrucomicrobiales bacterium | reverse complement strand
GACCAGAAAAACGGAGTGAAGAACGCGACCGGGCCTTTGAAGTTCCGCGTGTTCAGAAACAGCGTCCAACAATTGTCCCCGGTCGGGATGTTTGTGCCGGCCGTATTGGTTTTGGCCGCAGCCAATGGCAGCGGCAGGTATCCGTAGCCGAACAATTCGCCCCGCGTGCCTTGTTTGAGGTTCAAACCATCCGGCGGCCACAGCAACCAGGGACTGAGTTGGGCGATGCCGTATTTGCCTTTGGGTTTATTCCAGTCTCTCCCCTTGCCGGCGCCAGGGCCGTTGGCCCACGCGGTGAAGTTCGGCGCCACGCCGCCCATGATGAACTTCGGCGTCTCGGTGGCATACTCCGTATCGCGCCACCAACCAAGACCACCCTCAACATCGGAATAGAGGTTGGTCGGCGACTGCCCGGGATACTGCGCGAACATCCACGTTCCCGGCAGGCCTGACTGGAACTGCTGCCCCGGGTAGTGTTTCAGCAAGGGCCAAGCAGCGACATACATCGAAAACCCGGCATTGTAGGATTCACCAACCTTCTCGTTGGGGATGAGAAGGTATCCGGCCATCTCTCCCTTCTGTATCCGCCCCGCGGCTTGCGCCTTCAAGGTGTGGGCCGCAGCGGCGAGCGTCAACGCAAGTAACGTGGGCGCAAGAATCGAAAGCACTTTCACGTTTATGACCAAAATTACGGTGTAGCAATCATGGAGAACAGCCAGAAGGCGGCTTCTGCCAAGGCGTGGCGCCACCCCGTTGAATTTGGCCACGCAGCGCGGTGGAAAGTTCATTGAAAATCTTCGGGTTTGTGACCGCGAGGTTGGTGCGTTCCTGCGGATCAGTCTTGAGATTGTAAAGTTCCAGCGGACTGAAAGGATTGTTCTGCATGAGCTTCCACCCGCCCCGAATGATGGCTTCGTAACTCTTGCCGCTGTAAAGCGGGCCGCCTTCGCGCCGGACGAAATAGAGTTCACGCGGGGTGGCAATCGTGCCGCCTTGGAGCACAGGCACCAGAGAGATGGCATCGAGATCGGCGGCCGGCTTCACACCGGCAAGTTCCAAGAAGGTGGGGAAAAGATCAAAGTTCAAACCCGCAGAATCGCTGCGCGATCCAGGCTTGAGCTGCGCCGGCCAGCGCACCATGAACGGGACGCGCAAGCCGCCATCATAGTGGTCCTGTTTGCCGCCGCGCCACGGGTCGTTGTTCTGCGCATGGGGCAACGAGCCGCCATTGTCTGCCGTGAACACCACCACGGTGTTTTCCTCCAGCCCGCCCTCCTTCAACGCCGCGAGCACGCACCCAATACGGGCATCGAGATGTTCGACCAAGGCGACGTTCTTTGCGCGTTTTTCGTCCAACTGGGGGGCGCGAGCTTTCACGCGCGCCAGCCATTCAGCGGGTGGCTCGATGGGAAAATGCGGCGCGTTGTAAGCGAGGTAGAGGAAGAAGGGCCGGTTTTTCGCCTTCGCCCGTTCGCGCAAATACTCAACCGCCCAATCGGAAAAAATATCCGTCGCGTGGCCTTTGGGATCGATGACCTCGGCATTGTGACGCATGTAGTTGATCCCGTGACGCAGGTGCGTGGTGTAGCTGTCCATCATGTCACCGAGAAAGCCATGGAAGAAATCGAAGCCGCGCTGGTTGGGCAGGTTCGGCGATTCGAGCCCGAGATGCCACTTGCCGATGATGGCCGTGTGGTAGCCCGCCCGCTTCAGTTCATCTGCCAGCGTCGGAATCTTCGGATCAAAATACCCCCACGAGTCCTCCGGCTGCGTGCGGATGACTCCGGGAACGCCAACCCGGTCTGGGTAACGCCCGGTCAGCAGTGCGGCCCGCGACGGCGAACACACGGTGCAGTTGGCCCGCATGGCGGTGAAAAGCATCCCTTGCGCACCGAGCCGGTCAATATTCGGGGTGCGCACGTCAGTCGCGTGATAGGCCGAGACATCACCATAGCCCTGATCATCGGTGAGGATGATGAGGAAATTCGGAGGAGCGGCGAACGAATTGGCGCAATTCAGTGCGAGTAATCCGATGATTGCTGCGAGGATGGACTTCATTTCTTTGGCGACGCCTTGTCCGATGTCTGCGACGATGCCCCATGCTCTTTGAACAACCGCTCAACCTCCTCGATTTGCTTTTTCGCATTGGCCTCTTCCCACGCCAGGTATTCGGCGATCAACGCCTTATTGAACGGATCGGCCATCAGCTTTGCGGCGGGATGTTTGGTTTCCTGCATCCATGCGACTAAACGTTGGCGCATCGCTTTGATGCGCTCTGCATTTTCCGGCGCGGACGCCACGTTCACGTAGGCATACGGATCTTGCCGCACGTCGTAGAGCTCCTCCATGACCCGGTGTTTGTGAAAATCCACACGAGCACGAATTGACGGCACGGTTTCCGCCGCCCGCCACATCGCCAGCAGCGTCGGGCTGCCGGTGTAATCGGAGTTATGAACCTCTATCTTGCCGTCAACCCATGGGTTGTAGATATAAACCCAGTCGCGCATCTGGATCGTAAACTCGGGATACATTTTGGTCTGCCTGAGGTTGTTGTAGTAGTAGCCGACGACAAAATCCCGGTGGGTTTGCGCCTCCCCCTTGAGCAGTGGCACGAAGGAGCGCCCTGCCATATAGCCCGGGACCGGCATTCCGGCCAACTCCAACAGGGTCGGCGCCAGGTCTATCGTGCTCACCATGTTCAACGGGTCGCGCACCCCGGCGGGGATCTTCACGGGGTAGCGTAAGATGAACGGCACCCGCAAGCTGGCTTGATAGCAGTTCATTTTGGCGAAGGGCATGGAGATGCCGTTGTCGGACAAGAATACCACAATGGTATTGGTGGATTGGCCGGATTCCTCCAGCGCGGCGAGGATGCTCCCCACGCTGTCGTCGCAGCGCCGGACGGAGGAATAGTATTCAGCGAGCTCATCGCGCACCTCTGGCAGGTCCGGCAAAAATCCCGGAACGACCACTGCTTCCGGACGATATTCGCGGCTTGGGCGGCTCAGGCGGCCTTGTTCGCGAAACGCCTTGATCTGGGGTTGCTTCGACTCGGCGGCAGAATGGTAGAACGGACGATGCGGATCGTTGCTGTTGGCCATGATGAACCACGGCTGATGGTTGCGCTTCGCGGTGGTGATGATTTCACCCACCGCTTTCTTGAAAAATGGCACGTCACGTCCGAAACCGGATTGGTCTTCACTGATTGCGGTATCCCATTCATAGTAATCCTGCTGCTTGTTCAAGTTGGCGAGGTAATAGCCATTTTGTTTAAGCAAATCCGGCAAAGCCGGGCCAACCCGCTCCAACTCGGTGAACTCGCGGGTCTGGGTCTGATGGCTGTGATTGCCGGACAACATCACCTGCCGCGACGGCGTGCAGAGCGAGATTGGAACGTAGGCGTAGTTAAATCGGAATCCCTCCGCCGCCAGCCGGTCAATGTTCGGCGTCGTGGCGGCCACCGGACACCCGTAAACACCCACGGAATCCCAGTGCATGTCATCGGCCGTGATGAGCAGAATGTTCGGCCGCACCGGCTCTGCCGCATTAACAAGAAGCAACGACGCGAATAGTGGCAGAATCGCTAGGCCTATACTCGCAGGATGTTTCACGGTTTGATTCTATTTTTTTTCCAAAATACCGTCTTTTTGCTGCCCATCTCAAAGGCCAGTTCGCCGCCCGCCATGATGTCCGCGTAAGTGATGAAGGGTGAAGTCAGGGCTTTGCCATTCAGCGAGACCCGCTGCACATAAGGATGCTTGGCATCGCCGTTTTTCATCTGCACCACAAACTTCCTGCCGTTGGGCAGGTTTACGCGCGCCTCGGGAAAGAGCGGGCGGCCAATGGAGAACCGCACATCGCCGGGGGCAACCTGATAGATGCCCATGGAACTCAGGATGAACCATGCCGACATCTGGCCGGCATCTTCATTGCCAATGAGTCCGGCGGGAGTGGCTTGGTAAAAATCGGTCATAATCCGATGCAACAACTCCTGCGCCCGCCACGGTTGTTCCACCCAGTTGAACAGGTAGGCAATGTGATGGCTTGGCTCGTTGCCGTGCGCGTATTGACCGATCAGACCGGTGATGTCACTCGAGATTTTTTCCCCGGTCAAGGTTGAGTCGGTGGTGAACAACATGTCCAG
>JAFMIX010000219.1 GCA_017853785.1 Verrucomicrobiales bacterium | reverse complement strand
GAAAGTGCTAGGGTGACCACGGCGGATGTGAAGCAAACTACCGTTGCTGCCTTCCGGCCCTGGCGGGGTTCGTAAGTCCACATTCCATGGGCCCTAGCGCGGAAACTCTGCCGGAGCGCTGGCGGAGCTTCAAGGACAAACGCGGACGGATGATTTGCAGCGCAACGGAAAATCACCTAGCCTGCGCGGATGACTCGTTGGCTCAACTGGTTCACCAACCTTTTTCCCGTCTGGGTGCTGGCGCTTGGGGCACTGGCGCTGTGGCAGCCGGCGACATTTCTGTGGTTCAAGACGGCCTACATCTCGTGGGCGCTGGCGGTCATCATGCTGGGCATGGGCGTGACGTTGACGGTGGATGATTTCCGGGAAGTCTTCAAAATGCCCAAGGTCATCGGCGCTGGTTTCGTAGCGCAATACCTCATCATGCCGCCGCTCGGCTGGGCGGTGGCGCGCGGACTGAATTTGCCGCCGGATTTCGCGGTGGGCCTGATTCTTGTGGGTTGTTGTCCGGGCGGGACGGCGTCCAACGTGGTCGCCTACCTCGCGCGGGCAAGCGTGCCGCTCTCGGTGTTGATGACGATGTCCACGACGTTCGGTGCGGTGGTGCTGACGCCGTTGCTGACGAAGTGGCTGGCGGGCGCGTATGTGGAGGTGAGCGCGTTGGCGCTTTTCCTGGACACGGTGAAGATCGTCCTCGCGCCGCTGCTCATCGGGCTGACGCTGAACACCTTTTTCCCGCGCGCGGTTAAAAAAGTCTTGCCCATCGCGCCGCTGGTGTCGGTGGTGACGATTGCGCTCGTCGTCGCGGCGATCCTCGCGGACAAGGCGGACGCGGTGAAGCAATGGGGCGCGTTGCTATTGCTCGCGGTGTTGCTGCTGCACACGGGCGGCTTTGCGCTGGGTTGGTTTTTTGGCTGGGCGTCGGGCTACGACGACATCGTGCGCCGGACGATTTCCATCGAGGTGGGGATGCAAAATTCCGGACTCGGCGCGGCGCTGGCCCGGAATAATTTTCCCACGATGCCGCTCGCGCCCGCGCCGTGCGCGATCTCGGCGGTGTTTCACTCGGTCATCGGCAGCCTGTTGGCGGGCTATTGGCGGTGGCGCCCGCCACAACAGCGGCGCTGAATGAGGCTTGGAATCATGCAAAACGTGGAGCAATCAATTTTTTCCGGCGCGGATGAGTTGGCGCAAGTGGTCGCGGGCGCGTGGCTGGACGAGGTCGCGGCGGCGCACCGGGCGGGGCGGGGGCATTGCGTGGCGTTGTCCGGGGGGCGCATCACGCAGAAATTCTTCGCGGCGGTGGTGGCGTTGAGTCGGGCGCGCGGGATGTCCTTGGCGGGCGTGCATTTTTTCTGGGCGGATGAGCGGGGTGTGCCGCCGAAGGATGCGGAGAGCAATTTTCGGATGGCGGATGAGCTGTTATTCCAACCACTCAGGATTGCGGCGGAAAACGTCCATCGTATCCGCGGAGAGTTGCCGCCCGCTGCGGCGGCGGAGCTGGCGGTGCGGGATTTGAGTGCGGTGACGGCGCAGTTGGATTTGGTTTTCCTAGGGATGGGGGAGGATGGCCATGTGGCGTCGTTGTTTCCCGGTGAGGCTGCTGCGGAGCGGGCGAATCCGGCGGTGTTCCGCGCGGTGACGAATTCGCCGAAGCCGCCGCCGAATCGGGTGACGCTGGGCTATCCGGCGATTGCCGCGGCGCGGCAGGTTTGGGTGCTGGCTTCGGGCGCGGGCAAGGAGGCGGCATTGCGGGAATCGCTGGCGCCGCCGGGGGAGACGCCGTTGGCGCGGGTGCTGCGGGGGCGTTCAAATACGAGGCTTTTCACGGATATCCGGCTGTGATTGTGGGCCGGAAACATTTTTGAAAATCTTTTGAACAAATGCCGGGGCGTGGTGTTCTACCTTCTGTAGGTTTGGATATCGCGGTTCGTTTAGGGTTGGCATAGTGGTTTTGCTTGTGGCGAGGTTGGACCGCGATTCAAGTTGGCCTCGTCACTCTTCTGAGCGCCCGGTGAAGGCGTGTAAACCATATCACCAAAGAGCCGGAGCAATCCGGCTCTTTTCTTTTTTGCCCGGAGGTTATTTGACCGTGTTGACGAGGGGGGTGAACCCTTGGATGCGGACTTCGAGACGGTCGCCGGAGGCGATGGGGCCGATGCCGCTGGGCGTGCCGGTGAGGATGACATCGCCCGGCAGGAGCGTGAGGTTGGTGGAGATGAAGCTGACGAGGTAATGGCAGTTGAAGATCATCTGGCTGGTGTGCGAGTTCTGGCGCAGCCGGCCGTTCTGGAAAAGTTGGATGGTCAGGTTGTGGGAGTCGGCCTTGGTTTCCACATAGGGCCCTAGCGGGGTGAAGGTGTCGAAGGATTTGCAACGAGCCCACTGGCTCTCGGAGTTCTGGATGGTGCGGTCGCTGATGTCTTGGGCGGTGGTGTAGCCGAAGATGTAGCGGGACGCAGCAGCGGGAGTGACGTTGCGGATTTTGCGGCCGATGACGATGGCGAGTTCGGCTTCGTAGTCGGTGCGATGCTGGGGGAAAGGGATTTCGATCTTGCCGCCGTCGGGCAGGAGCGAGGTGGTGGCTTTGAACCAGAAGAGTGGTTCTTTGGGGAGGGGTTTGTTTTGTTCGCGGGCGTGGTCGGCGTAGTTTAGGCCGACGGCGATGATTTTGGTGGGCGCCACGGGTGGGAGCGTTTTCAGCCCCTTGGCTTTGGTGGGTTTCTTGTCGAACGAGGGTGAACCGAAGACGTCGCCGCGCAACCGGAACAACTGCCCGTCCACGACCTTGGCGTGGAAGATCTCATCGCCCTGTTGGAATCGCCCGATGGCAGCCATATCGCAAGCCTCTTCTAGCAATCAGGGCGGCAGGCGGCAAGGTTATTCCCGTCGGTCTGGCATTTTTGATTGGGCAAGCGGGCGGGGCTGGCTATGATTCTGCCATGCGCACGGTGATCTACCCCGGCAGTTTCGACCCGCTGACCAACGGCCATCTGGACGTGATCCAGCGGGCCTCGAAGTTGTCCGGCCAAGTGGTGGTGGCGGTGGCGACGAACGAATCCAAGAAGCCGCTGTTCACGGTGGAGGAGCGGTTGGAACTGGTGCGCACGGCCATCAAACATCTGCCAAACGTGGAGGCGGATTCGTTTGACAATCTGCTGGTGGACTTCGCGGCTAAGCGTTCGGCGGTGGCGGTGGTGCGGGGGTTGCGGGCCGTGTCGGACTTTGAATTTGAATTCCAACTCGCGCTGATGAACCGGAAGCTGAACGAGAACATCGAGACCATTTTCATGATGCCGAAAGACACCTATACTTTCCTGAGTTCGCGCATCATCAAAGAAATCGCCCGGCTGGGCGGCGACGTGAGCGAGTTTGTGCCGGACAACGTGCGCGTGGCGTTGGCGCGGAAATTTGCGCGCAGCGGGCATTCACGGTGACCGGCAACCATTTTCGGAGAAATATCATGCCTCTTCTCATCAACCTGCGGCACCTCGAGCGCGAACCTCTTGAGCTGGAAGGCGACCTCTCGGCGGAAGAGCTGGATTTATTGGATCTCGATGAGCTGATCAAGCTGGCCGGGCCGGTCAGTTATGAGCTGCAAGCGGAGCAGTTGGATGACGCGATCCTGGTGCAGGGCAGGGTGGCGGTCGTTTTCCAGTGCGAATGTGCCCGCTGTCTGAAATCGTTCAAGTTGCGGCCCGACCTGGAAAACTGGGTGTGCCATCTGCCGCTCTCCGGCGAGGACGCGGTGAATATCAGCAACGATTCCGTGGACTTGACGCCTGCTTTGCGGGAAGACATACTGCTGGAGTTGCCGCAACGTCCGTTGTGCAAACCGGACTGTGCCGGATTGCCTAAAACCGGAGGCGGCAAGGCGAAAAAAGTCGCCCCCAAGGATGGGCTGGCTGCAACGGGTTCCGACCCGTGGGCCGAATTAAACAAATTGAAACTTTAAGATTATGGGCGTTCCCAAGAGAAAACCATCGAGAAGCCGTCAGCGTATGCGCCGGGCTTATAACAGTGTGCTGAAACTTCCGCAGTTGAGCGTTTGTCCGCAATGTGCGGCGCCGTATGTGCCTCACCGGGTCTGCCCCGCGTGTGGTTTCTACAAAGGTCGTCAGGTTTTAAGCGTCACGGCGGGCGCTTGATTTCG
>JAFMIX010000011.1 GCA_017853785.1 Verrucomicrobiales bacterium | reverse complement strand
AGGCGCCGTTGATGCCCGGCACGAGCGGCGTGCTGAATTGCAGCCAGGCCCGCGCCGCCCCCGCCACCAGCATGACCAGTGCGAGGAGGCGCGCGGCGGTGCGGTTGGATTGCGGCGCGCCGGGCGGGTTGGCGGGGGTGGTTTCCATATATTTTTTGGATGTTATCCGGGCGCAGCTTTGCAGAAGTCACCTTAAGCGAGGATTAAGGTGAAAGAAACTCCAAGCAGTGCCGAGTTATCACCGCATATTTGTGCGCTTTGATTTCCACCCTGCCTGCGGCATCATCCGCCCGCATTTATGAAATTGAGTCCCGACCAGCCGCTCGCCGGCATTCTCGAACCCGTCTCCGCCATCCGCACCGAGACCGACCTCGGCATCGGCGACACCGACGGCGTGCGCCAGATGATCGATTGGTGCGCGCGCCATGGCCTGAACATCTTCCAGACCCTGCCCATCAACGAAGTCAGCGACGACAATTCGCCCTACAACGCCATCAGTTCGCTCGCCATCGAGCCGACGACCATCGCGATTTCGCCAAAGTTGTTGCCTGACCTGCCCAGTTCCAAGTTCAACGCCATCGCCAAGCCCAAGGTCCTCGCCGAGCTGCGCACCGGCGCGGTGAATTATCCCAAGGTCAAGGCGCTCAAGCAAAAGCTGCTCGAAGCCGCATTCGCCGGTTTCCTGAAAACGCATTTCAACAAGAACACGCCGCGCGCGAAAATGTTCCGCGCCTTCCTCATGGAGAACGCCGACTGGCTTTCCGATTACTCGCTCTTCCGCGTGCTCATGGAAGTCAACGGCGGCACGCCCGCGTGGGATCGCTGGCAGCCCGAACACCGCGGCCCGCGGCGCGCGCGCACCTGGTTGCTCGCGCTGGCCGAGAAGCAGCGCGATGAACTGAGCCGCCGGCAATTATTCTTCGCCTACGTGCAGTGGATCGCGTTCACGCAATGGCAATCCGTCAAAGCCTACGGCGGCAGCAAGAAGGTTTATCTGATGGGCGACATCCCTTTCGGCGTGGGTCGTTACAGCGCGGACGTGTGGGCGAACCGGAGTTTCTTCGACCTCGAATGGAGCGGTGGTGCGCCGCCCGAAAAGACGTTCAAGGTGGACCCGTTCACCGAAAAATGGGGACAGAACTGGGGCATCCCGAATTATCGCTGGGACGAACTCCGCCGCCACAATTTCGAGTGGTGGCGCACCCGCGTGGGCAACATCCAGAAAGTTTTCCACCTCTACCGCATCGACCACGTGCTCGGCTTCTTCCGCATCTACTCGTTCCCGTGGACGCCCGACCGGAACAACGAATTCCTCCCGCTCACCGAGACGGAGGCCGCCGACAAGACCGGCGGTCGGCTGCCCGGCTTCAAGCAATTCCCCGACGACACGCACGAGCATAAGGCCGCGAATCAGGCGCAAGGCGAAGAGCTGTTGCGCGTCGTCCTCGAAGCCTCGCGCGAGACCACCGTCGTCGCCGAAGACCTCGGCTGCGTGCCGGAATACGTCCCGCCCACGCTCGACAAGCTCGGCATCCCCGGTTTCCGCATCCCGATGCTGTTCCGCAACCACGACGGCAGCTACTCCAGCCCCAAACATTATCCGCTGCTCTCGCTCGCGCAGCCCGCGACACACGACCATCCGCCGCTCGCCGCGATGTGGCAGGAGGCGTGGCAGGCGATCGACGCCGGCAAGGATGTGGAGCAGAACCGCCGGGAGTTGCACCACATCATGCACTTCGCCGGCGTCCATGGCGAACCGCCGCGCGAGTTCACCACGGAAATCCACGACGGCTTCACGCGGGCCATCCTGAATTCCCATTCCTGGCTTGCCGTGTTCCAGATCCAGGACGTCTTCGGCGACACCGCGCGCTTCAACGTCCCCGGCGCGGTCTCCAGCGCGAACTGGTCGCATCGGCTCCCGCAGACGGTGAAGCAACTCGACAAAAATGCCGCGTTGCTCGCCAGGACTAAAGCTTTCGGTCAGCTCGCCGCCGCCAGCGGCCGGGCGGCGAAGTGAACCGGAAGTTCGAGGACGGCGCGCAGACTCGGCGCGGGACGACGAACGATTTCCCGCCGCCGGGCTAGAACGTCCGGCGGCTCAATTCCACCCGCAGCCGGGCGGTGGCTCCGGGGGCGAGCGCCACGCGGTTCTGCTTCACGTTGCCGGATTCCACGCAGACCATCTGCGCGTGTTCGGCGGGGTCGAAGTCGTCCGGCAGTTTCTGCGTCGTCCACGGATTCCAGACGACAGTGCTGGCGCTGCCGCTCTTGTCCACGCGGATGATGCGGCGGAATTTTTCATCGCGGATTTCCACCGGGCCAACGGCGTCGGGATAGATGCGGTTCGTCTCGCGCGTGATGCGCAGCGCAGGGTCGGACTCCACCTTGCGCGCGCCGTTGCCGCCGGCGGCGTGGTCGAGCAACGGCGCGTTTTGCAGGCCGATGAGACTCACGCTGCCGATGGCGCCGACTTGGAAGTAAGTGTGCAGGCAATTCTCGAACTCGAGCGGCGCGGCGGCGGCGTTGGTGGTCGCCAGTTCCATCGTGAGCGTGGCCGCGACGGTCACGGTGAACTCGGTGCGCAGTTGGTTTTCGGTCGTGCGACCGGGGATTTCCGGCAGGCGCAGCGTGACGGTCACCGTGCCGTCCGGCGCGGCGGCGGTTTTGACGAGTTCCCATTCGGCGATGCGGGCGAAGCCGTGCGCCACATCGCCCTCGCGCGGGCCGAACCACGGGTAGCAGATGGGCACGCCGCCGCGGATGGGCTTGCCCGCGGCGAACCAACTGCGGTGGCTCATGAAGAGCAGGGGCGGTTCGCCGTGATGCTGAAAGCCGGTGACGTGCGCGCCGAGCAGATAAATTTCCGCCGTGCTGGCGGGCGTGGTGATGGCGAGTTTTGTCAGTCCGCCGTTGCCGGCAAGCAAGGCGACACGACCGGGGATTTCATAGTGGGACAGAGACGCTGAAATTTTCATAAAGTTTTACCCGAACAGATCCATCTGCGGCGCGGGGGCGAGTTGCTTGAGCTTGTCGCGATCCTGCTGCTTGCGGGGCTGGCGCACGTTGCCTTCGGGCGTAAGTTCGCTTTCTTCGAGGTTCACCAGAATCTGCTTGGCGCGCTCCAAGACTTCCTTCGGCACGCCCGCGAGCCGCGCGACCTGGATGCCGTAGCTCTTGTCCGTGCCGCCTTCGACGATTTTGCGGAGGAACACGATGCTGTCCTTCCACTCGCGGACGGCGACATTGAAGTTCTTCAGGCGCGGCAGGCGCTGGGCGAGTTCGGTCAGCTCGTGATAATGCGTGGCGAAAAGCGTCTTTGCACCGACGGCGTTGTGCAGGTGCTCGACGATGCTCCACGCGAGCGAGAGGCCGTCGAACGTGCTCGTGCCGCGACCGATTTCGTCGAGGACGATGAGGCTGCGCGGGGTGGCGTTATTGAGGATGTTCGCGGTTTCGGTCATCTCGACCATAAAGGTGGACTGGCCGCGCGCGAGGTCGTCGCTCGCGCCGATGCGGGTGAAGATGCGGTCCACGAGATCGATGCGCGCTTCCGCCGCCGGAACGAAGCTGCCTGTGTGGGCGAGCAGTGTGAGCAGCGCGACTTGCCGGATGTAGGTGGATTTGCCCGCCATGTTCGGCCCGGTGATGAGCCCGATCTGGGTCTCGCGGTTCAACACAGTGTCGTTCGGCACGAAACGCTCTTCGACGAGTTGCTGCTCCAGCACGGGATGCCGGCCGTCGCGCAATTCCAGCACGCCTTCGTCGCCGACGTGCGGACGGCAGTAGTTGTGCAGCCGTGCGGTCTCGGCGAAGCACGCCAGCACGTCGAGCTGCGCGAGCGCGGTGGCGGTCTGCTGGATGCGCGCCATCTGGGCGAGGACTTCCTCGCGGACGCGCTGGAAGAGTTCGTATTCCAACTTCACGCTGCGCTCCTCCGCGCCGAGGATTTTGCCCTCCATCGCCTTCAACTCGGGTGTGATGTAGCGCTCGCCGTTCGCGACGGTCTGCTTGCGGTGGTAATGCGCGGGGACTTTGTCGAGGTTCGACTTGGTGACTTCGATGTAGTAGCCGAAGACGGAATTGAACCGCACCTTGAGCGACGAAATTCCCGTGGCCGCGATCTCGTCCGCCTGCAACTTGGCGATCCAATCCTTGCCGCCGCGCTGGGCGGCGCGGAGCTCGTCGAGGTTCGGGTCAAAGCCGTCGCGGATGAGGCCGCCTTCCTTCACGGCGAGCGGCGGCTCGTCCACGATGGCGCGGCCGATCAATTCGACGAGGTCCGGCGCTTCGGTGAGTTGCGAATTCAACTCGTCAATCAACGCAGGGCCGCGCTGCTGGGCCGCCTCGGCTTCCTCTTTCAACAAGGCCGGGCGGCAGCGCGGCGCTACCGACGAAAGAATGTGCTTCACCGCCGGAATCTGCTCCAGCGCCTGCCGCAGCGCGGCGAGGTCGCGGGCGTTGCCGCTGCCGCTGCTCAAGCGGCCAAGCGTGCGCTCCAGATCGCGAACGCTCGCGAGCTGCGTGCGGAAACTGTCGAGGCCCGGGGAGTTTTCTATGAATGTCGCCACGGCTTGCTGCCGGCGGCAGATGGGTTCGACGGCGGCGAGCGGTTGCGAGAGCCAGCTCCGGAGCAGCCGCGCGCCCATCGGCGTGACGGTACGGTTCAGCGCGCCGCAGAGGGAAGAATTGCGCGGGGCGTCGTGGTGCAGCGGCTCGAGGATCTCCAGATGCCGCAGCGTGGTGTGGTCGAGCGCGAGGAAATCCGTGCGGCGATAGAACGAGAGCCGCGTGAGATGCTTCACGTCGCGGCGCAGGTTCTGCGTCAGATAATGCAGCGCGCCGCCCGCCGCGCCGATGGCGGCGGGGCGGTCTTTCAGTCCGAAGCCGTCGAGCGAGGCGACCTTGAAATGGTCGCGCACGGTGTAGAGCGCGGTCTCGGGGGCGAACGTCCAGTCGTCGTAGCCGCTCAAGATCGGGAACGAACCGCGCAGCAGGTCGCGCCCGGCGGTGGCTTCGGTGGGCAGGATGATTTCCGCCGGACGCAGGCGCTCCAGTTCCGCGAGCAGTGCGGTGTCGGACTCCAGTTCGGTCGTGAGGAAATCGCCGGTGGTCAGGTCGATCAACGCGAGGCCGAAGGTTTTGCCGCTGGGATAGACGGCGGCAAGGAAGTTGTTGCGCTCGGCGACGAGCATGCGTTCATCGAAGTGCGTGCCGGGCGAGAGGATCTGGGTCACCTCGCGGTTGACGAGTTTGCCGGGCTTGGCGTCCTCGGTCTGGTCGCAGATGGCGACCTTGCGGCCGGCCTTGAGGATGCGGGCGATGTAGCCGTTGGCGGCGTGGTAGGGCAGGCCGCACATGGGTACGCCGTTGCGCGCGGTGAGGGAGAGGTTGAGCAGTTGGGCGCCGGCCTGCGCGTCCTCGAAGAACATCTCGTAGAAATCGCCGAGCCGGAAGAGCAGGAGCGCTTCCGCAGGCAGTTCGCCTTTGATGCGGCGATACTGGGCCATCATGGGAGTGAGTTGCGCTTCGGCGGACATGTGGCGGGGAAATTACCAGCAATGCGCGGCGCGGCGAATAAATTTTCGCGTTCGTGCGGGAAAATTGACACTGCGGCGGGGATTTGTTCAAATCTGCGCCCATGAATACCTTTCATTCACGGAGTCGGTTTCATTCAGCCGGTTTGTGGTCTGGGTTGGCGGTTTTTTTCTTCACGGCAGCGGCAAACGCTGCGGACATCCCGGCCGTCCTGACGCAAGCGCCTCCGGCTACGGCGGCGGCGGCGGCGTTGCCCGTCAATACCGGGGACAATGCCTGGATGCTGGTGAGCACGGCGTTGGTGTTGATGATGACGGCGCCGGGCTTGATCCTGTTCTACGGCGGGCTGGTGCGGAGCAAGAACGTTTTGTCCACGATGATGCACAGTCTGGTGCTGATGGGTGTGATGTCGCTGCTGTGGATGGTTTATGGCTACAGTATGGCGTTCGGCACGGGGAACGCGTTTTTTGGCAATCCGCTGCAATATCTTTTCCTCAAGGACGTGGGCGCCGCACCGAACGCGGATTATGCGGCGACGATTCCGCACCAGACGTTCATGTTGTTCCAGATGATGTTCGCGATCATCACGCCGGCGCTGATCAGCGGCGCAGTGGCGGAGCGCATCAAGTTCAGCGCGTATGTGCTGTTCATGGGGCTGTGGGCGACGGTGGTTTATTTTCCGCTGTGCCACATGGTCTGGGGCAAGGGCGGTTATTTCAACTGGGCGCTCGGCGGGCAGATTCCGGTGCTGGATTTCGCGGGCGGCACGGTGGTGCACATCAGCTCGGGCGTCTCGGCGCTGGTGCTGGCGCTGATGCTGGGCAAGCGCGACGGTTTCCCGCACGAGCCGATGATGCCGCATAACGTGGTGCTGTCGCTCATCGGCACGGGGTTGCTGTGGGTGGGGTGGTTCGGGTTCAACGCGGGCAGCGCGGTGAACGCGGGCGGGTTGGCGACGAGCGCGTTCGCGGCGACGCATTTTTCGGCGGCGGCGGCGGCGTTGAGCTGGGGTTTTGTGGAGTGGCGGCTAAAGGGGCATCCGAGCGTGTTGGGCGTGGCTTCGGGCATGGTGGCGG
The DNA here is from genome assembly GCA_017853785.1 of Verrucomicrobiales bacterium. Classification (GTDB taxonomy): domain Bacteria; phylum Verrucomicrobiota; class Verrucomicrobiia; order Limisphaerales; family JAFMIX01; genus JAFMIX01. Next base: position 11,209 of record JAFMIX010000011.1, on the reverse strand, counting down.
GGCTGGCGACGATCACGCCGGCCTCGGGTTTCGTGACGGTGCCGGCGGCGACGGGCATCGGGCTGGTGGCGGGCGTGGTGTGTTATTTTGCGGTGTCAAAGTTGAAGATGAAGTTCGGCTACGACGATTCGCTGGATGTGTTCGGCGTGCACGGCGTGGGGAGCATCACGGGGATGCTGCTGCTGGGCTTCCTGGCGAGTGCGGACGTTAACCCGGCCATCGCGTCCACCTTCAAGGCGAATGGCGTAGAGGTGTCTTTAGTGGGCGGCACGGCGCAATTTTTGAATCAGCTCAAGGCGGTGGGTTTCACCATCGTGCTGGCGGCAGTGGCGACGTTTGTTCTGGTGAAGCTGGTGGACAAGGTCGTGGGCTTGCGCGTGGAGCGCGAGGATGAGAGTCTGGGGCTGGATCTGTCGCAGCACGGCGAGCGGGCTTACAACGATTAACCGAAATTGAATTCCATTTTATGAAAAAAATCGAAGCCATCATCAAACCGTTCAAGTTGAACGAAGTCAAAGAAGCGCTCAACGAGCTGGGCATCCAAGGCATGACCGTGACCGAGGTCAAGGGCTTCGGCCGCCAAAAAGGGCACACAGAAATCTATCGCGGCAGCGAATACACCGTGGACTTTCTCCCCAAGGTGAAGGTGGAGACGGTACTGCCGGACGCGCAGGTGAAGACCGCCGTGGAAGCCATCATCAAGGCGGCCAAGACCGGAAAAATCGGCGACGGCAAGGTGTTTGTCTCGGCGATTGAGGACGCGTGGCGCATCCGCACGGATGAGCAGGGCGATAAGGCGGTGTGAGTTTCGCGGGGCGCGTCAGAGGCGCGAGCGCCAGACGGCGGTGGGTTTGGGCACGGCGAAATGCAAGCGGCGATCCTGGCTGGCGGGCGTAAAGATTTCGTAGCGGGTCGGCTTGATGGAAAAATGGCCGGCGACGAGGCGGCGCAGGCGGTGGTGGCCGGTCCAGACGGGCTTCAACAGGCGCACCCAGCGGGGGGCGGCGGCGATGGTTTCAGCGAGTTCTTTCTTTCCGGTGGGCGATAGGCACAGGTTTTCGCCGTTGTCGGTGAAGGTGGAGGTGAAATCATCCAACACCGCCACCGGGACTTTTTGCTTCAGCAACTCCAGCACCCAGTAGTAATCGCCGAGCGCACGCCAGCGGGTGTCAAAAACGATTCCACGCTCGTGGATGACTTTCCGCCGGATGAAAGTTGCGGCGGTGAGCACGGAAAATTTGTAGATGGCGTAGCGGGGGACGGGGAGGAGCGCGTGGCGATGGCAGAGGTATTTTCCGGCGCCGTCGGTGACGATGGCTCCGGCGAAGACGACTTCAATCTGGGGGTTCGCGGCAAAAAACTTTTCCATGCGGGCCAGAGCGCCGGGAAGGTATTGCTCGTCGCAGTTGAGATAGGCGAGGATGTCGCCGGTGGCGCGGCGATAACCGCGGTTGACGGCATCATACATACCGGTGTCCTTCTCGATGCAGGCCTGCACGCGAGAATCTTGCGGCAGCCAGTCCTGCGTGCCGTCATCGGAGCAGGAGTCCTGGACGATGTGTTCGACGGCGACGCCTTGCTGGTCGGCGACCGAGGCGATGCAGAGTTTGAGCCAGTCCGAATTGCGGAAGCTGGGGGTGATGATCGAGAACTTCATCCGACGGACGGGTAGGGGATGCGGGCGGTCATGGTTTATGCGGGCACGGTAGCAACGGCATCTCCGCCCCGCAACGGCGAAGTCAACGGACCTGGAGACGAGGGGGTGAAAACAAAACCGCCCGCAGCTTTGGGGGCGGCGGGCGGGGTGATTATCAGATACCGATCACGGTGTCGGCAGAACGTGCAGCGTGGTGCCGCCGGAGAGGCTGCAGGTCGGGTCCGTATTGACCGCGTTGACCGTATAGGTGCCGTTGCCCGGGCAGGTCGGAAACGCGTTGTTCTTCAGATAAACTTTGACGTCATCCGAGGTGGGGGTGGCGGTGTCAACCTGGCGGTTTTCAAGCGCCCACTGCTGTTTGGCGCCGTCAATCTGCCGGAGGTTGTTGATGCAGGAGTTTTTCTGGGCGGTGTTGCGCGCCCGAACGAAGTTCGGGATGGCAATCGCAGCCAACAGACCGATGATGGCTACCACGATCATGATTTCCACGAGCGTGAAGCCCGCTTTGCGGGACGTGTTGATTTTCATACTGTTTTCTTTCGGTTGACGGCGTGAACACAGCAGCGGGCAGGTTATTATTAATACAGCTTGTGTTCACAGATTGCCCGCTGCGAACCGCAACTTCATATTTAGCACGTCTGATGCCAATAGCAAGTGGTTTTCATCACAATAAACCGCAGTTTCCAGTCTCAGGGAAGGCTTGGTTTGGGCCGATGGAGGGAATCAAGGTAGGTGCGGAGGAATGGGGCGCTACAAACCGCAGCATCCAACTTAGCAGAGGGGTTGCCAAGCAGGGTGCGATGTCAGGGATAAGCCATACGCAAGGCTTGTCTGGTGTTATTACAGGGCGAACGCATTAAAAGTTTTTCCGAAGCTGGGGTGCGAGTGATTGGATGGGGTCAAGATATGCGGACAAACTTTGAGGTTCCCGGTTGCGCGAATTTATGATTCAAACCGGGGATGCAAAAAACATCCCATCCGCGCCTGCATCGGCGGCATTCGCTGCATGACCTCATGGTCATCGCCATCACCAGCCTGTGGTGCGGGGGCGGACACTTCACCGCCATGGCCGACTTTGTGCGCTCCAAGGACGACCGGTTCAAAACCTTTCTGGAACTGCCGCCCGGGATTCCCAGCCACGACACCTTCCGGCGGGTATTCGTGCTCCCGGATCCGCAGGCGTTTCTGGGTTGCTTTCTGCGCTGGACGCAGGCGCTGCGCGCCGCCATCCCCGGCGAACTGGTCGCGCTGGACGGTAAAACCCTGCGCCGCAGTCTGGCCGCCGGACAGAGTCCCATTCATCTGGTCAGCGCGTGGGCGGCGCAAAACCGGCTGGTGCTAGGCCGGGACAAAGTGGACGAGAAGAGCAACGAGATCACCGCCGGGCCCGAACTGCTGCGCGCTTTGGAACTCGCCGGCTGAGACCACCGCTACCTTCGATCCCCCCTCAAACTTCAATGCGTTCGCCTTGGGTGTTATTTTGGGACTTCACGCGGGAATCACCCGGTAATCGTGGGGCGAAACGCGACTGTTTCACCATCGGTGTCTTGAAATGAGGCAGCAGGTAAAGAATCAGGAAGCCGTTCGGGCGCTTGGCTGCTGCGGCGCAAGCCGGTCGGACTTTTCTAACGCCGGGACGCGCTCGACGAGGTGGCCCGTTGCTGAACCTGGCTAATCGCCCAGGCAGCATGCTCGGCAATCAGCGGCTCAGGATCCCGTCGGGCTAGTTCCAAAGCGGGCAGGGCGGCGGTGTCGCCGGTGTTGCCGAGAGCGACGCAGACGTTGCGGAGCAGCCCGCGCCGTTTGGTGCGCAACAGCGGCGTGCCGGCGAAGCGCCGCCGGAATCCCACCTCATCGAGCTTGAGGAGTTCCAACAAATTGGGGGTGGCAAGGTCGGTGCGGGCGTTGTTCCGCATCATGCTGCCTTCCTGCGCAAAACGATTCCAAGGGCAGGCGGCCAGACAATCGTCGCAGCCGTAGATGCGGTTGCCCAGGAGCGGGCGGAGTTCCGGAGGAATGGCGCCCTTGAGTTCGATGGTGAGGTAGGAGATGCAGCGCCGGGCGTCGAGTGTGAAGGGCGCGGTGATGGCGGCGGTGGGGCAGGCGGTGAGGCAGCGGGCGCAACGGCCACAGTGATTATTCTCCGGCGCGTCCGGTTCGAGTTCGAGCGTGGTGAGTATCTCGGCGAGAAAAATCCAGTTGCCCAAGCGGCGGCTGATGAGGTTGGTGTGTTTGCCGACGAAGCCAAGGCCGGAGCGCTGGGCGAGGTCGCGCTCCAAGAGCGGGCCGGTATCCACATACCACAGCGAGCGACTGCCGGGAGCGCGGTCGGCGATGAAAGCGGTCAGTTGTTTGAGGCGTTCGGCGAGGACGTCGTGGTAATCGGTGAATTGCGCATAGCGGGCGACAACGCCAGAGTCTGGCGGGTGGGAGGTGGATTGAGGAATATGATAACTCGTCGCCAATGTGATGATGCTGCGGGCGCCGGGGAGGACGAGTTGGGGGTTGACCCGCTTGGGGGCGTTGCGTTCGAGCCAGTGGAGTTCGCCGTGTTGTTTCGCCGCGAGCCAGTGTTGAAAGTGCCCGGCACTGGCGGGCGGGGCGGCGGTGGTGCAACGGCAGTCGTCGAACCCGAGTTCGCGGGCGCGGTGGACGAGGTCGAATTTCATCAGCGCCCGGCTTTTACGAGTTGGAACTGATGCGCAATCTGCTGGGCAACGGCTTTCATGGAACGCAGGTCCGTGTTCACCATGACATCGGCTTGGCGATAGAAGGGGGTGCGCGCGGCAAGCAACGTGCGAATTTTTGCCTGCGGGTCGGGGTCGGCGAGCAAAGGGCGGTGATGTTGGTGGCGGACGCGCTGCCAGATTTTTTCAGCCGAGGCCCAGAGGCAGACGACGAGGGCGTGCGTTTTGAGGCTGGCGAGGTTATCGGCGTTGGCGCCGAGGCCGCCCCCACAGGAGATGACGAGCCGCCGGCGGTGGGCCAGTTCGGCGAGGAGTTGTTTTTCGAGGTCGCGGAAGACGGGTTCGCCATCCTGCGCGAAAATCTCGGGGATGGATTTGCCGGTGCGGGTTTCGATGAGATGGTCGGTGTCTACAAATTCGAGGTGCAGGCTGGTGGCGAGGAGGTGGCCGACCGAAGTCTTGCCGGTGCCCATGAAGCCGATTAGGGCGATGTTCTGAAGGTTGGCGGTTGGGCGCAGGCTGCTCACGGGTCAGATTTTACCGTTTTGTCCGGACGCTTAAAGGATGAATCGGCAATTTCCTTTCCGGCCAGACCTTTGAGATAGGCGAAAACCAGTTCCGGCAGCTTGCTGCTGTAGCCGCCCTCCAAAATGCTGAATACCGGCACATCCAACTCCCGGAGCGATGTGCCGAGCCAATGAAAATCTTCCAACTCCAGCGGGCCCTGCGCGAGCGGATCGCGCACGTAAGCATCGAAGCCGGCGGAGACACCGATGAGCGTGGGCTTGAACTTTTTCACCTGGGCGAGGGCGCTGGTCAACACTTCGCGGTAATGCGAGCGGGCGGGGTGCGGTGGCACGGGAAAATTGAAACAATTCGTGGCGACGTTCCGCGTGCCGCTGCCGGGATAGGCGGGGTGTTGGTGCACGGAGCAGAACAGGGTGCCGGCACGATCCTTCAATATGTCCTCCGTGCCGTTGCCGTGATGCACGTCAAAATCGAAAACGGCGATGCGCTTCGTGCCGGCGGCGAGCGCGGCGATGGCGATCGAGTTCAGGTAGCAGAAACCCATGCTGTGGTCGTGCGTGGCGTGGTGGCCGGGGGGGCGCAGCAGGCTGAAGGCGGGTTTCCCGGCGCGGGCGGATTCCATGGCGGCCAGCGCTCCGCCGGCGGAACGGCGGGCATGGGCGGCGATGCCGGGATGATACGGGGTATCGCCGTCAAAATCCTGCTCGACGAACAACCGGGAAAACATCTGCGCCGAGTGCGCGCGCAGAATGACTTCCTCGTCCGCCAGGGCGGGCGGGGCCCAAGTGAGGGGCAGTTCTTTCTGCGCCCGGAGGAGTTTGGTGGTTTCGGTGATGCGGGCGGGCCGCTCGGGATGGCCGGCGCGACTGTAGGCGGCACACTGTTCGTCGGTGATGATGGTCATGCGGCGGGAGACGTGTAGCAGAAACCGCGTCCGCGGCGCAAACCCATTTCCGCGCGGAGACGCCGCGAGTTCAGCGCTACCGCAATCCCGGTGTCCTGGTTAACGCTGCGGCGCCCGCCCGGGGAAAGTCAGTTCCGCGATCCCGCTTTTGTCCAATTCCCCGAGGCCGATGGCGGCCATTTTATCGTATTGCGCCTTGGTCGCGGCGGCGAGGGGCAATGTCAGTCCTTGCTGCCGGCCCAGCGCGAGCGCAATGCCGCTGTCTTTGGCCGCGTGCGCGGCGGAGAAGAAGCACGAGTGGTCGCGGTTGATCATGTCTTCACCGTCGGTGACGATGACCCTGCTGGCGGCCCCGGTTTGCGAAAAGACTTCCATCACGGTCTTCAAATCGAGACCCAACGCTGCCGCGAGGCCGAGCCCTGCGGCAAGCCCGGCGGTGTTGATGTTCATGACCAGGTTGACGAGGGCCTTGACCTGCGCGGCTTGGCCGGTCGCGCCGATGTAGCGCAGGAGGTTGCCGTCGTCCGAAAGAGGGCGGAGAATTTCCTGCATCTGGTCGAACGTGGATTTGTTGCCGCCACACATGAGGTAGAAGGTGCCGGCCAGCGCTTCATTGATGCTGGAGGCCATGCAGGCTTCGAGGGTCTGGGGCGCCGGCAAACGCGGCGCGGCGCTGGACTTCGACGCGGGTCGCGGGGGAAACGGTGGCGCAATTGATGAATATTTTACCCGCCGCGCCGATGAGCAACGAATCGCCCGGCGCGGCAAAAACGGCCAACTGGGCCGCGTCATCGGTGACGACGGTGAAGATGACTGCGGCGGCGGCGCGGTTGGTGTCGTGGCCGGCGGTGATGGCGAACCCCTAGGAGGCGAGGCGGCGGGCCATGTTCGCGCCCATGCGGCCGACGCCGACGAAGGCGATAGTTGGTTTCACAAATTAGTCGGTCAAGAAGCGAAGAAGGGGTTGTGCAATTTTTCCTCAGCGACTGTGGTCAGCGGGCCGTGGCCGGAAGCGATGATGGTGTGGTCGGGCAGGGAAAGGATTTCGGCCCGGGTGGTGCGGAGCGCGGTCGCGTAGGAAACTTTTCCGCCGCCCATGCTGCCGGCAAAGATGGCGTCGCCCACGACAGCCAGCGGGCGGGCGAGCCCGCGCACGACGTAGGTGATGCCGCCCTCGGCGTGACCCCACGTGAGGCGGGTTTCGATGGTGAGTGCGCCAGTCTGAAAAACTTTTCCGGCGGCAAAAGCGTTTGTGCCGGCAAGTGCCGGTTCGCGGGCGCCGCACCATGCGGGCGCACCGGTCTTTTCGCGCAGGCGATCAAGATCGTAGATGTGGTCGCCATGGGTGTGGGTGATGAGTATGTGCGCGAGCTTTAGCCCGTTGGCGGCGAGGCAGGCGAGCATCGCATCCGCATCCGCGCCGGAGTCAAAGGCGACGGCCTGCCGGGACGCCGCATCCCAGGCGAGATATGCGTTCACCGTCATGTCGCCAAAAGGGGTGGTGAACATCTGCAATCCGGCGAGGGAATGGGGCTGCGGACGCCACGTTTTACGCGCGGCTTGGAGCAGTGCGCGCGGGTGGAGTCCGAGAGCGGCGGCAAGCCGCTGCAAGGGTTCGGGATTGATTTCACCGGCGCGGAGCTGGGCGAATTCCGCCGGCGAGATGGCGGCGCGCGCGGCGAGTTCGGCATCGGCGAAGTTCAAGCCGCGCTGGGCTTTGCCGAGGATGTCGAGGTGATTGTCTTCGAGCGGGAGTTCGGCGGTGGGATTCATTTTGATGCGGCGGCTGATGGAGCGAACGGGCGACAGCGTATTTCAGCATTACACAAAGGCAATCCAAGATTCAGCAAGCAAAGCGCCGGGCTTTTGGCCGGCTTGATGAAAGCTATTTTGGCGGGCGGCGACTCCGGGGCAAACGCGGCCGGGGAGCTTTTAAGAAAGTGCCCGTTTTCGGTTTGCTTAAACGCCAAGGCAAGGTTTACACGCAAATTGTGCCCAACTGTTCCCGGCCTGTATTGACGGCCATTTTGAAGGGCAAGGTGGCGCTCGGCAGCGTGATTTACTCGGATGGCTGGAAGGGCTACAGTGGCTTGGTAGATTTGGGCTATAAGAAGCATCACCGGGTGGATCATGGCCGCAACCAGTTTGTGAAGCACAAGGCCCACATCAACGGGATCGAGAACTTCTGCGGCCTCGCCAAGATGCGCCTGGCGAAGTTCCGGGGGTTTGAGTCGCAGCCCGCTGCGACTCCACCTCAAGGAATGTGAGTTCCGTTTTAACCGCCGCCGTGATAACCTGCATCAGTTGTTACTAAAAGAATTCAAAACCAACCCGCTTAACCAGGCTTGAACCTTTTGATTTTATGAAACTACACCAAGCCACCGCCCAGATCTTCGTGCCGGACGGGAAGCCGGTGGCAGACGCGCTCAAACGCATCACGCACCTTGGCATCGGGGCGCATCAGGACGATTTGGAGTTCATGGCGTTCCACGGCATCCTGGAGTGCTTCGCGCGGGCCGACCAATGGTTCGGCGGCGTGACCTGCACGAACGGTTCGGGCAGCGCGCGTTCCGGCGCGTATGCCGATTGCACCGACGCGCAGATGATGGCCATCCGCCGGCGGGAGCAGAATACCGCGGCGGTCATCGGGCAATTCGGCGTGATGCTGCAACTGGATTATCCCAGCAGCGCCGTCAAGAGCGCGACGGACCCGGCGTTGCAGGATGATCTGAAACAGATCCTCGCCGCCACACGCCCCAAGGTGGTCTACACGCACAACCTCGCGGACAAGCACGATACGCACATCGGCGTCGTCATCGCGGCGCTGCAGGCGATGCGCGAACTGCCCAAGGAACAGCGCCCCCGGCAGGTCATCGGCTGCGAAGTCTGGCGCGACCTTGATTGGCTGCCGGACGCGGAGAAGGTCGTGATGGACGTGAGCGGGCGCGACCACCTCGCCGCCGCCTTGAACGGCGTGTTCGATTCGCAGATCGCCGGCGGCAAGCGCTACGACCTCGCCACGATGGGCCGGCGGACGGCCAACGCCACCTTCTTCGAGTCGCACGCCACGGATAAGGCCAGCCAACTCATCTTCGGCATGGACCTCACGCCGCTCGTCGGCGACGAGACGAAGGATATCGCCGGTTACGTGAGCGACCTTATCGACCATTTGAAAGCGGGCGTGCGCACCAAACTCGCCAGCCGAATGGGCCAAGCCTAATGGAAATCATCAGCCTATGAAGACATCCGTTTTAACCTGCGTGTTAGCCGCCGGCGTGTTTGCCTTGAGTCTTCCCGCGGCGGCCACGGTGAAACCGCCCAATATCATTTTCATCCTGGCCGACGACGCCGGCTACGGCGACATCGGGGCGTTTGGCCAGAAGATTATCCGGACACCGACGCTCGACCAGCTGGCGGCGGGAGGCATGAAGTTCACGCAGCATTATGCCGGCAGTCCCGTTTGTGCGCCGTCGCGCTGCGTATTGCTTACGGGGCGGCATCCCGGCCGCGCGTTCATCCGCAATAATCGCGAAGTTGGAACCTGGTATTCGTTTCAAGGGCAGCTTCCACTCCCTGCCACGGAACCAAGCCTTGCGGCGACATTGAAATCCGTCGGCTATGTGACCGGCGCATTCGGAAAATGGGGATTGGGCGGTGTTGGTTCATCGGGTGATCCGCTGAATCAAGGCTTTGACCATTTCTTTGGCTTCAACGATCAGCGTCAGGCGCACAATTATTTTCCGCAATACTTGATCGACGACAAAGGTAGATTGATTTTTACCGGCAACACGAATGTTTCAGAGAAAGGAGGCTTGGCGCTCGCGCCGGGGGCGAATCCGGATGATTCGGCCAGTTATGTAAATTTCATCGGCCAGCAATACGCTCCTGATTTTTGCAGCGAGCGGGCCCTGAAATTCATCCGTGAAAACCGGGACAAACCGTTTTTCCTTTATTATCCCACCACCGTGCCGCATCTCGCGCTGCAGGTGCCGCAAGATTCCCTCGATGAATACAAAGGCAAACTGGATGACAAGCCTTACACCGGGGGCAAAGGTTATCTGCCGCAGCAATACCCGCGGGCCGCCTACGCCGCGATGATGACGCGCATGGATCGCGACATTGGAAAAATGGTGCAGCTGGTCAAAGACCTCGGGCTGGAGGAAAACACGATTTTTATTTTCACTTCAGACAATGGCGCGGTGTTTCCTTTGGCCGGCTTTGATCCGGCCTATTTTAATTCCAACCGCCAGTGGCGCGGCTACAAGCAGGAGATTTACGAGGGCGGCATCCGCGTGCCCCTGATTGTTGCTTGGAAAGGTCATGTGCCAGCCGGTGTCACTTCTGATTTTGTGAGCGGTTTTGAGGACTGGATGCCCACTTTGCTGCAGCTTGCGGGGGTCACAAATGGGATATCCGGCGGCGCGGATGGAATCAGCCTCGTTCCGACATTGCTGGGCGGCAAACAGCCCGCCCGTCCGTTTTTATATCGGGAGTTTCACGGCTTCGGCGGCCAGCAGGCGGTGCGCGTCGGTGATTGGAAGCTGGTCCGGAGAAATCTGCTCGACACCAAAAACAAACCGGCAGCCCCAACCACCGAGCTTTACCAGCTCGCCATGGATCCGGCCGAAAAAAACAATGTTGCGGCCAAGCATCCGGACCGGGTAGCGAAGCTGCTGAAACTGGCGGCGGAACAGCACGCGCCATCATCCGAATTTCCCTTTCCCATGCTGGATAAAAACCATTCAAAAAAGCCGGTGGCTGGCAAAAAACCAAAATGAAAATCCTCGTCACCGGCGGTGCCGGCTTCATCGGCAGCCACATCGTCGAACATTTCCAGGGCCAGGCCGAGGTGCGCGTCTTGGACAACCTGCGCTCCGGCTTCAAGCACAACCTCGCACCGTTCCAGCACGAGTTCATCGAAGCGTCCATCCTCGACCGCGACGCGGTGCGGCGGGCGGTGCAGGGCGTGGATTACGTCTTCCACCTCGCCGCGATGATCAGCGTGCCGGAATCCATGGCCAAGCCGATTGAGTGCAACGAACTCAACACCACCGGCACGCTGATCGTGCTGGAAGAGGCGGCCAAGGCGGGCGTGAAGAAACTCACGTTTAGCACGTCCGCCGCAATCTACGGCGACAATCCGACCGTGCCGAAAGTTGAGACGATGCTCGCCGAGCCGAAGAGCCCCTATGCCGTCACGAAGCTGGACGGTGAGTTCTATTGCAAGATGTTCGCCGACGCAGGCAAGCTCCAGACGGCGTGCCTGCGTTACTTCAACGTTTTGGTCCGCGCCAAGACCCCAAGAGCCAGTATGCCGCCGCCGTGCCCAGCTTCATCGACCGCGCCGTGAAGCATCAGCCCATCACGATTTACGGCGACGGCGGGCAGACGCGCGACTTCATCTACGTCAAGGACATCGTCGGCGCGCTGGTG
>JAFMIX010000218.1 GCA_017853785.1 Verrucomicrobiales bacterium | reverse complement strand
GAGGTGTAGATCCGGGCGTATTTGCCGGAGTAGGTGGTGAACCACGAATTGGTGCGCGGGTCTGCCGCCGGGAGGTCACTGTTTGCCAACCCGAGCAATGCGGTCAACGCGAGAATTCTTTGAGTGTTCATGCAAGTTTGCTTCCAGATTTGCCGATAACCTAAATGAAACCACCTTAAGCATAGATTAAGGATAAAAATAATTAAAAAAACCGCCCGGCGGTTCGCTCCACCGGGCGGTTCGGCTAGACCGCGCTTATTCCTGCGGAGGATTAGCCGGTCTGCGGGGCGGCCGATCACCGCCGTCAGGACCAACCTGCCGACCGGGGCCGTTCTGACCGCGAGGGCCGCCGGGGCCGCCCTGCCCTTCGGGACGCGCCGGGCGCAGTTCGTCGCCGGTGAGTTTGCCATCGCCATTCTGGTCGAGCTTCTTCAGCGCAGCGGAGGCATTGGCGATTTCATCGGCGTCAATCGTGCCGTCGTTGTTGGCGTCGAGCGCGGCGATGATCGGAGGCTTGGGCAGCTGCTGGCCGCCCATGCCTGGGCGCTGGCCGCCAGGACCGCCAGGACCGCGCGGACCACCTTGACCATGCCGCGGCGGGCCGTTCCCATCAGGTGGTTGCGGGCCGGAATTGTCCTGTGCGAGGAGCAGGCTTGCGGAGGCGCCGAGCGCCAGCAAGCTGAGGAGTGCTTGTTTTGTAGTTTTCATTCTTATTCCTTTGTTTTGTTTGTTGTTGTTTGTGTGTCTGGCAAATCAAGCTGGCAAGGTTGCGCGGGTGATGAATCCGGCTTGGCGAGCGCGATGCGAGCGCGGTAGCATTTTGTTTTCATGGCGGCACTCTAGCACGGGCAACCTTAAGCCTGCGTGAAGTTTCTGAGTTTGTTTTATATTTTTCAGGCGGCGGTGGCCGGGGCAAGGCATCCGAAAGGCGGCGCGATGGGGCATGGTCGCGCCGTGGCCTTGCCCCCGGCTTCAGCATTGACGCCGCACCCGATGAATGGTTTATTGCGCCGGCTGGCGACGGGGCAGCCCATCAGCCGGCGCGGGCACAGCCAAGGTTGATTTAATCACTGCGTTCTATTGCCGGCAGATCCGGCAAAATGACATCGGCAGATTCATTTGAGCCTTGAGCCATGAAAGGCAGACCATGAACCACTCCAAAATTCCGTTCGTTGACCTGCAGACGCAATATCAGCACCTCAAGCCGCAGGTGGACGCCGCCATCGTTCAGGCCTGCACCCGGGGGGATTTTGTCCTCGGCAAAGATGTGGAATTGTTCGAGGCGGAGTTCGCCGCCTGGTGCCGCACACCGCATTGCGTCTCCGTGGCGAACGGCACCGAAGCATTGCACCTCGCGTTGCTCGCCTGCGACATCGGCCCGGGCGATGAAGTCATCACCTGCACGCACACGTTCATCGCCACGGCCATCGCCATCCACGCCACCGGGGCCAAGCCCGTATTGGTGGACTGCGACCCGAAATATTACACCATCGACCCCGCGCAGGTCGCCCGGGCCATCACCCCACGCACCAAAGCCATCATCCCTGTCCACCTCTACGGCCAGCCGGCGGACATGGACCCGATTTTGGAACTCGCCAAGAAGCACGGGCTGTTCGTGATTGAAGACGCCTGCCAGGCGCACGGCGCGGAATACAAAGGTCGCCGCTGCGGTTCACTGGGCGACATCGCGGCCTTCAGCTTTTATCCCGGCAAAAATCTCGGCGCCTATGGCGACGGCGGAGCGATCACCACGACCCGGAAAGACCTGGCCGAAAAAGTCTGGCTGCTGCGCAATTACGGCCAGCGCGTCAAATACGAGCACTCCTGCAAAGGCGTCAACAGCCGGCTCGACACCATCCAAGCCGCCGTCCTGCGCATCAAGCTGCCGCACCTCGAAAGTTGGAACGCCGCCCGCCGCGCCGCCGCCGCCCAATACAATCAACTCCTTGCCGGGTCGGGCTTGGCGCTGCCGCAACTGGCGCCCTACGCCACGCACGTCTACCACCTCTACGTCGTGCAGCCGGCCTCACGCCAGCAGTTGCAGGCCGCGCTCGACGCGGCCAACATCTCCCACGGCATCCATTACCCGATTCCCATCCACCTCCAACCCGCGTTCGCCGATCTGGGGTTGAAAGCGGGCAGCTTCCCCGTGGCAGAAGCGTTGGCGGCCAAGATCGTTTCGCTGCCGATGTTCCCCGAGATCACCGGCGAACAACTGCAACGCGTGGCCGCCGCCTGCCGGCCCGCCTGAATCAATGCGGCGGTTGCGCCGGAATGAAGGGGCGGCTCTCGTCAAACCGTCAACCACCGGCATGCGGAAGTTTTTTTAAGCAGGCTGAAGCCCAGCCCCATGGAAGGCGGGATGTCTGCCGCTACCTTGTGCCTCCAATCCGTCCGATCGCTCCGTTGTGGAATCCGGGTTGAAGCCCGCTTTTGGCACACCGCTGTCGCTTTTTGGCGGTTTTTGTCGGTGGTTGTCGCTTTTTGACGGGTTTTTTCGGGGCGCAAGCCGCCGACACCAGGAAGTGCGGCATTTGCATTTCTTTACCAGGGCCGCCAGCAATTGTTGCAAGTGCTTGATAGCGCACCCAAAACTTTACCGTTTCTTTACCACTTTTCGTTCGTGCGGGTGGTAAAGGTCCGGGCCAACGGAAATCGGAGCGGCGCGGCAGCGCCGCCCTACCAGATTTCACCACGGCGCGCAGTGGGCTGCTTCGCCCTACCCGGGAAGCCAGCGAGGACACCTGCCCCCCACGGGAACTACGGCAATCATAGACCGCCGCTACAGAACTATGCGGCCTGCCGGCGCACCCGGCGCACGACCACGGTGGCGGCGACCAACGCGCCAAAACCCAACAGTGCCCATGTCGTCGGTTCGGGAACCACACTGATATCCAAGCCCCAACCCACCAACGTGCTCACGTCCCCGCCCGAGAGATCGGCCAGGAACAGCGTCCAAGTGCCGTTTGCGTTATGGGTGTAGGTGTCGAAGACGCTCAACGGGGATCCAGCGGGCGTGCTGCCGGTGAAATCGCCGTTGGGGGAGGTGGTGCGCGCGTCGGCCAGATAATAGGTGGCGGCATTGCCATAGGTGGAAGCCGGGTTGGCCACATCGTGGATGCTGCCCGCCGGACCGGCACTGGAAAGGACCACATTCATGCCACTGGTCGCAAAACCGGGGTCAGCCGCGCCCGTCCGGCCCACGCGATTCAGCAGCATGGTCGTGGTGGTGATGCTGTTGTCGGTGGCCTGGAACACGAGATAGCCATACAGGTCACCGTTGAAACCGCCGGAGAAATTCAACCGCACATTCACGCCGTTGATATTGTTCATATCGCCGGTGGTGGTGGTGTGGGTGAAGGTGATCCCTGAGGGGTTGGCATCGGGAATCGCGGTTTCCGGCGTGTTGTAGAAGCTGTCAATGAGGGTCGCCGAAGCGGATGCCGTCAGGACCAGCGCCGAGCCCAAGGTGAGGAGTTTTTTCATAAGGAATTAATCTGATGATACGCTTAATGAACGGGGGACGCAACTACGGATACCAAATCAGCGCCGGGTTATTGGTGCGGCCCTTGTTGGCGGCGAAGTCCCAATACTCCGCCACGCGGTAGCGGCTAGAATGGCCGTCGAGGAAGGTGAACTGCGCGCCCGCGCCGTGCAGGTTGGTATGCACATAATTCGGCGTCCCCACCGCCGGGAGATTCTTGGAATCAAACAGCCAGACGACCACGCTCGGCTGCCGGATGGCGGAAATTTTCACCGGCTGACTTCCAGCCCCGGTGCCGTTCACGTTTTCATTCAGACAATAGTGGAAGAGATTGTTCCCGTTGCTGCGGCGCGGGTTGGAGGGACAGATCCAAATTGATTTGCCCACGTCGGCGGTGGCATCGGTGCGCCAGGTCATCTGGACGTAGGGCGGCATTCCGAGCACTTGCGGCAGTTGCACATACCAACCGGTGTTCGTCGCCGATGCCGAAGGGTTCGGCGTGCCGTCCGGAGGCAGAAAATCGTCGTTGTCCCCCGCGTAAAGATGCGTCGCCAGCCCCCACTGCTTTAGATTGTTCAGACATTGGATCGCCCGGGCTTTCTCCTTCGCCTTCGCCAGCGCGGGCAACAGCAGCCCGGCGAGAATGGCGAGAATGGCGATGACCACCAACAATTCA
>JAFMIX010000217.1 GCA_017853785.1 Verrucomicrobiales bacterium | reverse complement strand
GCGGCGGCGCTTACTCGCAGGGCGAGAAAATCTCCAAGATCAACGTCGCCGACGAAATCAAGAACTCGTTCCTCGATTACTCGATGTCCGTGATCATCTCGCGCGCGTTGCCCGATGTGCGCGACGGCCTCAAGCCCTCGCAGCGCCGCATCCTCTACGCGATGGAGAATCTGTCGCTGTTCCCGGGCCGCAAGCACATCAAGTGCGCGAAGATCTGCGGTGACACCTCCGGTAACTACCATCCGCACGGCGAAGCGGTAATCTACCCCACGCTCGTGCACATGGCGCAGCCGTGGGCCATGCGCGAGAAGCTCGTCGATGGCAAAGGTAATTTCGGCTCCGTTGAAAACGATCCGCCGGCGGCGATGCGTTACACTGAGGCGCGGTTGACGCACCTCGGGGCGCTCCTCATGGCCGACATGGAGAAGGAAACGGTGGACTTCGTCCCGAACTACGACGAACGCCTCAACGAACCGACCGTTTTCCCCGCGGCGTTCCCGAACCTACTCGTCAACGGCGGCACCGGCATCGCCGTCGGCATGGCCACGAACATGGCCCCGCACAACCTCGGCGAGGTCATCGACGGCATCTCCGCGCAGATCGACAAGCCGGAGATCACGATTCCGGAGCTGATGAAATTTGTCAAAGGTCCGGACTTCCCGACCGGCGGCTTCATCTGCGGCGTGGAAGGCATCAAGAATTATTTCACCACCGGCAAGGGCAGTATCAAATTGCGCGGGCGCATCGGCGTGGAGGAACTCAAGGGCAACCGCGAGCAACTCGTCATCACCGAGATCCCGTTCAACGTGAACCGCGCGGCGCTCGAGGAGCAGATCGCCAACCTCGTCAACGAGAAGATCATCACCGAGATCTCCGCGATGCGGAACGAGTCGGACGAACACTGCCGACTCGTCATTGAGCTGAAGCGCGACGGTAACCCGAAGGTCGTCATCGCTAAACTGTTTCAGCACACGCAACTGGAGGTCTCGTTCAGCGTCAACGCGCTGGCGATCGACCATGGCAAGCCGAAGACACTCACGCTCAAGGAAATCATCCAGTGTTACATCGAGCACCGCCGCGAAGTCATCTTGCGCCGCACCCGCTTCGAATTGAAGCAGGCCGAGGCCCGCGCGGAACTGCTGGAAGGCTATCTCATCGCGCTGTCGAACCTCGACGAGTTCATCCACATCATCCGCTCCAGCAAGACCCGCGATGAAGCGAAGGTCAAGCTGCTGGCGTTCGAATGGTCGCGGGCGCAGATCGAGAAGTGGGGTATTCTCATCCGCCAGGAAAGCCGCCTCGAAGCCGGCCGCTACGCGCTGACCGAGCGGCAGGTGGACGCCATCCTTGACTTGCGGTTGTATCAATTGACCGGGCTGGAAATCGACAAGATCGACAAGGAATACAAGGCCCTCCTCGAAGTCATCCAGGACCTGCTCGACATCCTCGCGAAGGAATCGCGCGTGATGGGTATCATCAAGGCCGAGTTGCAGGCCATCAAGGAAAAGCATGCCACGCCGCGCAAGACCGAGATCGTGCCGGACGAAGGCGAGATCGCCATCGAGGATCTCATCGCGAACGAGGGCGTCATCATCACGCTCACGCACGGCGGCCTCATCAAGCGCACGAACGTCAGCCAATACCGTTCCCAACGGCGCGGCGGCAAGGGCGTCATCGGTATGACCACCAAGGAAGGCGAGACCGCCGAGGACAAGGATTTCGTGGAGCATCTCTTCACCGCGAGCACGCACGACTACCTGATGTTCTTCACGAATACCGGCCGCGTCTATGTTGAGCGCGTCCACGAGATTCCCGACATGGGCCGCGCCTCCAAAGGCCGCAGCATTGCGAACCTGCTCGAATTGAAAGCCGACGAGAAAGTCGCCGCGCTCATCCGCATCCTCTCGAAGACCGACGCCAACAAGGAAGACGTGACGTGGAGGCAGCCCGGCGAACTGTTCTTCGCCACGCAACAGGGCACGGTGAAGAAGACTTCCTTGAGCGACTTCGCCAATGTCCGCAAGGGCGGCATTATCGCCATCGGCATTGAGCCGGGCGATACCCTGATCGATGTGAAACTCACACGCGGCAGCAACGGCGAAGGCGACAACGGCGATGACGTCGTGCTCATCACCAAAGAAGGCATGAGTATCCGTTTCCACGAGACCGACGTGCGTTCCATGGGGCGCGCTGCCGGTGGCGTGCGCGGCATCATGCTGGAGAAGTCCGACGCTCTCGTGGCTGCTGCCATCGTCGTGCCGGACGCCGCCTTGCTGGTCGCCGGCGAGAACGGCATCGGCAAGCGCACCGCCTTTGATGAATACCGCATCCAGTCGCGCGGCGGCAAAGGCATCATCACCATGAAAACCGGCGACAAGACCGGCAGCGTGGTCGGCGCACTCACCGTGAAGGACGCCGACGAGATCATGCTCATCACCGTGGGCGGCCAGATGGTGCGCACGTTCGTGAAAGACATCCGCGAAGCTGGGCGCAATACTATGGGTGTGAAACTCGTCAACCTCGACGCCGGCGACAAATTGCAGGCCATCGCGCCGGTGGTGGGCGAGTCGGCGGAGGAAGCGGCGGGCGACGTCGCGCCGCCAGCCAGCCCGTAGGTTCACTCGTTCAGTCCGTAATGCTCCGGTGCGGGCAGATCATCCCGCAGCAAGTCCCACGACACCGGGACAAACCTTGCGGAAGCATTTTCGGCGGCGGGTTCGAGATAATCCAAGCCAGCCGCGCGCGCAGCCTCGCGGAAGAAATGCCGGGCGGACTCCATCCCGGCTGGCGGCGGCACTTCCAGTTCGACCAACGCCGCGTCATGGTCGATGTGGTGCGCGGCCCACGAGGCGAACCAGGTTTTCATCGGCGGGACGGCCCCGGCGTCGGGCCGAATGCAGATGAGAATCACATCCGCCTCCGCCGCCTGCGCGGCGGCGAGTTCCGCCAGTGACAATTCCTCCAGAAAATCGGCACGCCACCAGGCGATCTCAAAGTCGAGGTCATCGCTGAAATGCCAGCGCAGGTGATCGGAAAATTCCAGTGCTGCCGTGCGTGTTTCCGCGCCGTCATAGAGCACCACTACTCTGCAGGTCTCCCGGGTGGCAGACCCGCTGGGTTTTTCTGACATTGCGCTCATGACCAAACGCCTCCGGACGGAGGAAAACTGATCTGTGCCTACAATGTCTATCCTGACTCCGTGGCGCCGAAGTGCAAGCGAAAGTTATTCACCGCGCCGCTTGAAGGCGGGACTCCAAACGACAGCTACGGCGCGAGCCGTTCCACCTTCCAGGAGCCGTCCGGCTGCTTGTGGTAGCGGAACCGGTCGTGCAGGCGGCTGGGGCGGCCCTGCCAGAATTCAATGCGCGTCGGCGCGAGGATATAACCGCCCCAATACTCCGGGCGCGGCACCGCTCCGGGATATTGCTCGTGCAGCTTGCGATAGCGGGCTTCGAGAAATTCCCGGTCCGGCACCGGCGTGCTTTGCCGCTCCACCCACGCGGCGAGGCGGCTGCCGCGCGGTCGGCTCTGGAAATACGCGTCCGACTCCGCCGCTGGCAGCTTTACCACACTGCCGCCCACGCACACCTGGCGTTCCAGTTCCGGCCAGTAAAAGACCAGCGCGGCGTGCGGATTCTCCGTCAACTCGCGGCCTTTGTTGCCCTCATATTGCGTGAAAAAGATGAAGCCCCGTGCATCCACGCCCTTGAGCAGGACGATGCGGGCGGAGGGATGGCCCTCGCGGTCGGCGGTGGCGAGCGTCATGGCGTTGGCTTCGCTGGAGGTTTTGCCGAAGACGGATTGAAACCACTTGTAGGTGCTGACCCCGGCGCGGCGGAAGAAATTCCCCGGCGTGCGGGCGGCGAGCGCGGTGTTGAACCAGAGATCGAACTGCGCGATGGGGTCGGCGTTCAAGTCTTCGCGGTTGAGGCTGCTGGCGTTGTAATCCCGGCGTAAATCGGCGATGGCCATGGCGGGACTATAATTGCCGCGCGGCGGCGTGCAAACAAAACTACCGCTACAGCAGATGCCCCATCTTCTGCCGTTTCGTTTTTAGATAGCGGGCGTTGTGCGGGTTGGCGGCCACGCGAATCGGCACCTGCTCGACAATCTTCAGCCCGTAGCCTTCCAGCCCCACGAGTTTCTTGGGGTTGTTCGTGAGCAGCCGGATGGTCTTCA
>JAFMIX010000216.1 GCA_017853785.1 Verrucomicrobiales bacterium | reverse complement strand
CCGCGCAGGAAGACGCGTGGGTTTTGTTGCGGCGCGCGGTCGGTGACAATGAGGGCGTGGGCCGGAGACACCGGCGTGCGGATGAGGTGGCGGTCCACTTCGCCTTGGAGCTTCCATAGTTCCTCAGTGTGTTTTGAGGTGAAGAGCAGCTCGGTGTTCACGATGCCATCGTCCGGGACGACGACAGGTGAGCTGGCAGAATAGAGGACCTGGCGCAGCGCCTCGGCATGTGGGTCTGGGAGGGCCGTGGGCGGCGGCAAATTGTTCGTCTTCGCGGCGGCAAGCGCGGCCTGCCACTGCTGGTCGATGGTGGAAAGCACCTTGCCGTAGCGCTCGGCGACTTCGCGCATGGACTGAGGGGAAGGAGTGAGAACCGGTTCGAACAGTGGATTTTGGGTTTTGAGCTGGGCAACTGACGTTGTGAAGGTTTTCTCCGGCAACTGCGCACAGGCGTGCCACAGTGCCCAGACTGGATTGCCGCGTTTCTGCGCCTGGTCTAGATACGCCTGCCAGCGGCGGACGGTCGTGGGGATGAGATCGTTGTCGGTGAGGATTTGGTCGAAGCCTTCCTCGGGATACTTGTGCAACTCGAACTGCGCGAGCAGGTAGTCCGTCACGCGGGCGCGGGCGCGGGCGGCGGTCTCGGCGCGGCGCGCGGCCAAGGTGGAGTTCAGCTTGTCGAGGCGGGCTTGATACTCCTTCTCGAAGGCGGCCTGCGTGTCCGTCTTTTCCGGAAACTCGATTTGCACCAACTCGTCCGCGCTCGCCTGGAATACGCCGTAGAGCGAGTAGTAGTCGGCCGTGGGGATGGGGTCGTATTTGTGGTCGTGGCAGCGGGCGCACTGAACGGTCAGGCCCATCGTGCCGCGTGTCACCACGTCGATGCGGTCGTCGATGATCTCGTGCGTCACGCCGATGAAGCGGCGACCGGTCGTCAGGAAGCCAAGGGCAGCCAGGTCGCTGCGCGACGGTTGAGGGCTGAAAGTTGAAAGTTGAGAGCCGGCCTTGGCGGTTTGCGCCCCCTCGGCGACTTTGAACTCTGGCACGAGTTGATCGCCCGCGATCTGGAGCATCAGAAAGCGATCGTAAGGCAGGTCGTTGTTCAGTGCGCGGACAACCCAGTCACGGTAGGCGTAGGAATGCGCGTAGAAACGCTCTTCACGGGCATAGACATAACCCTTCGTGTCCGCGTAGCGCGCCACATCGAGCCAGTGCCGCGCCCAACGCTCGCCGTAGTGCGGGGAAACGAGGAGACGGTCGGCGAGATTTGCGATTGCCGCCTGGCGATTGCCGATGGAGGAACACTCGCGAACGAACGCCTCGACCTCTTCCGCGCTAGGCGGCAGGCCAGTGAGGTCGTAAGTCATGCGGCGAATTAACGTGCGCGGGTCGGCGGGCGGCGAGGGCTTCAGACCGCTGGCCTCCAGCTTCGCGAGAATGAAGTGATCAATCGGCGACTGCGGCCAAGCCTTGTCCTTCACCTTGGGCAGCGGCTGATCCTTCGGTGGAACGAATGCCCAGTGTGGCTTCGCTGACCGTTGGTTGCCGGCCGTGGCAGGTTTGCCCTCACGCGGGTCCGGCGCACCGGCGCGAATCCACTGCTCGAAGTCGGCGATTTGCTGGGCCGAAAGCTTCTTCTTCGGCGGCATCTGCAAGTCCACGCTCAAGTGGCGGATGGCCGCGATCAACCGGCTGCGGTCCGGTTCGCCGGGCACGACCGCCGGCTCGCCCGAGTTGCCGCCGCGTCCCAAGCCGTCACGCGTGTCCACATGCAGGCCGCCCTTGAGTGATTTGCTTCCGGCGCTGTGACACTCGTAGCAATGCTGCGCCAGCACCGGCCGGATGCGGCGCTCGAAGAAATCGAACTCCGCCGAAGAAGCTCCAAAGCCCAAGCTCCAAGCTCCAAAGAAACACCCAGCACCAAGCATCAAAGTGACCACTGTGCGCCAACCTTGGAGCTTGAGGTTGGGAGCTTGTCCGGAGCTTGGAGCTTGGAGCTTGGAGGTGTTTTCCGCGTCGGGCATCACGGTGTCAGACGCAGCGCAGGCCGCCGGATTCGCCTTGGGAAGCCACGAACCGGCTACAGGGAATCCCGGCTTGAGTTGGGGCGACGCTTCCTCGACGCTTGCCACCCAAGCAGCATGAGCCAGCGCGCCCTTGTCATTGTGCCGACCTACAACGAGCGGGAAAACCTTCCCCCGCTCGCCGCGCACATTCTCAAGCTGCCGGTCCCGGTGGACCTGCTCGTGGTGGATGACAACTCGCCGGACGGCACCGGCAAGCTCGCCGACGAACTCGCCGCCAAGCATCCGTCCATCCACGTTTTGCACCGCGCGGAGAAGAACGGCTTGGGCCGCGCCTACATCGCCGGCTTCAAGTGGGCGCTCGCCCGCGACTACGAGCTCATCATGGAGATGGACGGCGACTTCTCGCACAACCCGGACGACATCCCCAAGTTCCTCGCCGCCGCAGAAGGTGCCGACCTCGTCATCGGCTCGCGCTACTGCAACGGCATCCGCGTGATCAATTGGCCGCTTAACCGCCTCGTGCTCTCACTGGGCGCGGCGAAGTATGTGCGCGTCATCACCGGCTTGCCCCTGAGCGACCCGACCGGCGGCTTCAAGTGCTTCCGCCGCGCCACGCTGCAATCGCTGGACCTTGATGCCGTGCAATCCAACGGCTACAGCTTCCAGATTGAGATGTCGCACAAGATCTGGCGGCAGGGCCTGCGGATTGCCGAGGTGCCGATCATTTTCACCGACCGCTTCCAGGGCAACTCGAAGATGTCCAAGGGCATCGTGAAGGAAGCGCTCTTCATGGTGTGGCGGCTGTGGTTTCAGAATGGGCTGAGAAGGTCGCCGAGGAAGAAATCCTAGTAGAACTTCCGCATGAAAAGCGTCGCGCTGCTCCTTGGCTGGCTGGCGCTTATCGCTTTTCCACGGTTTGCAATCGGACGCGTCATTCCTGTCAACACCTGCGTCGCCAACCTCACGCAGATTGATGGCGCAGTTCAACAATGGGTGTTGGAAAGCAAACTAAGTGCAACCAACACATACAGCTTCGCGGATCCAACGCTCATGCCTTATTTCAAAGGCTCGAAGTTACCCATCTGTCCAAGCGGTGGAAAATACCACCCCGCAGCCACGGTGGCTGGGGCTCCAAAGTGTTCTATTCACGGACGCCGAGACCACCCAATTGACGCAGAGCGTGCCCTGCAGAGGGATGCTGACCGGAGCAATACAGCATTGGCCATGGTGGTTGCGCTTTGTTCTTTGTTCACCTTGCTACTTGCAACGCAAGCATCCGAACGGACTCGATTGGCGTGTAGTCTGGCGGTTGGTCTGCTTTCCGTAGGTTTGGTGTTCCGGTGCTTGAACGAAACTGTTGGCGATTCGCAGCATAAAATTCCGGCCGCCGCGATGCTTCTCTACGCGGCAACTGGGACCTTTGCTTTCGTCCTGCTTCGTCACGAACGGACACCTTGGGTGCGAGTGCTAGCATTCGCCGGAACGGGATTGCTGGGAGCATTCAGCTTGCTGCTCTTGTTGATCGTAGGGCTGACTAGATTTTCCAAGATGGACTGAAGGCCGCCGAAAGATTTCGGGGCTCTTGATTTGCTAAAACAGCGCTTGCCAAGCGGGTGGCCATTAGTATCCTGCCCGACCTTTGACATGAAAACGGACATCCATCCGAAATACGAAGCCGCCGAGTTCCGCTGCGCCTGTGGCAACGTGATCGCCACCCGTTCCACCCGCAAGACCGTCCTGCTGGGCATCTGCAACGTCTGCCACCCGTTCTACACGGGCCAGCAGAAGTTCGTTGATACCGCCGGCCGCGTGGACAAATTCCAACAGCGCCTGGCCAAGACGCAGGCCGCTCAGGCCGCCGCTGCGGCCACCGGCAAGAAAAAGAAGTAGCTTTCCGAACCGCCATCGCCCGCCGGGTCCACGCCCGGCGGGCGATTGCTTTTTGCCGGCCACATCCCGCCCGCTGAGCCCGTGCCCGGCGGGCTAAGTTCAGCCAGGCCGCCGAACCGGAAATCCGCGCTCCCATGAACCTGCGCCCGCACATCGAGAAGTTCAGCCGCCGCTTCGCCGAGGTGGAGGCGTCGTTGAGCGATCCGAAGGTCTTCGACAATCCGGCCCGCGCGCAGGATCTCTCCCGGGAATACGCCCGCCTGAAGGA
>JAFMIX010000215.1 GCA_017853785.1 Verrucomicrobiales bacterium | reverse complement strand
TTGCGCGGCGCGGGGTTTGTCGCTCCAATGACCGGCGAATTCATGAACTGGTTCTCCAAATGGTTCGGGTCGGTGGCGGTGGTTGATGGTTCGGAAGGAAGGCGTGCCACCAAAGGCAGCAATGATGATTATCGTTTTGCTGGTCGCAGATCGGGATAGAGATCAGCCATGGCCAGTTTGGCTTTGCGATCCACGGTGAACAATCCCCAGTGTTTTTCTGCGCCGCGTGGGTCGTGAGGGTTGCCCTTCCAATCCTCGTCAAAGGCTTCAAAGAAGAAGGTGGTGATGTTCATCTTGCCGGCCCAGGCGCGCAGGTCGCGGTAGTGACGGGCCTGTTTTTCTTCGGACGCTCGCGGGCCGAACTCGCTTGCCACCGTGGCCCAACCCGCCTCGGTGATGACCAGCCGGGCTTGCGGCAGGGCTTTGCGGACTGCTTCCAGATTGGCAATGGTGTAGGGCATGGCTTCGTCGATATCCTTTCCTTCCCAAATCGGGTAGGTGTGTACGGAGACGAAATCCAGTTCCCGGGCGAGCGCCGCGCCGTGAAGGGCCCACCAGTTATAATTGTCGGCCACGGTCACGGGCTGGGCGATGGCCTGCTTCACCCGGCGGACGTAGCGGATGATTGCAGCTTCCGGCACCATGTGATCGTTCCAGTCCACGAGCGCTTCATTGCCGACCGCCACCGCCACGACGGTTTTGGGGTAGCGGTTGGCCAGGCGGATGGCGCGTTCAACTTCCGCCGCGTTCTTGAGCTTGTTCGCGGCCAGCACGGCGTCGGGATAAGGCTCTTTGTGCCAGGGGCAATTGGTATTGCTCACCTCGGCGTCGAGCCAGGCGCCGAGGAGGACTTTGAGTTTGAGTTTCTCGGATTCGATCAGCCGCAGCACGGTCTCGGAATTGGTCTGGGAATCATACAGGCGGATCAGGCCGAAATTGCCCTTGCGGGTCAAAAGCTGGAGGTCTTCAAGAATTTCCTGATTGCTGGGATTGATGGCGCCATTGCCGCGGTCAGGATGCTGCCCGCTGCGAAATCCGGAATAGCACACGGCCCAGTGAAATCCGGCCAGCAGGTCGCCCTGGGTTTGCTGGAGTGCCAGCGGTCTGGGCAGGTTTGTGACGGTGCCGCCGTGGGTGGCGAGAGGGGTGGTGCTGGCAATCAGGGCACACCAGAGGCAGAGTGCCGAGGTGGTCAGTTTCCGGGGGATATGCTGAAGGGGGAGTAGCAGCTTCATGGTTGTTTGGTGCTGGGGTTGCGGGGTCAAGGTTGTTCCGCCACCCGGTAGAACCGGTGCTGGTTGGTGCTGAAGACGTCGATGGCGGTGTTGGTGCTTCCGTTACCAGGCAGGGAAGTGAATAGGTTCGACCAAGCGTTGGCGGTCAGGTGGTCCGTCCAGCGCACGTCATAAAGTTTGCCATTGAGTGACGGCCAGGCGAACTGGAGGCCGGGTTGCACCTGGGTGGCGACGATATTGGTCTGGCTCGCCGTGCCGAATGACAAGGAGACGTCGTCAATCAGCACACCGCCGTATCCGTTCGAGACCGCGCCGGTGGCGCCGTAGATCTGCAGGTAGGCGTTTACGGTCCCGGCGGGGGCGACGAGGTTGCTGGCGCTGGTTTGGGTCCAGGCGCTGCCGCTGGCGCTGAAGGCGGTGTATCCAACGCTGCTGATGGTGCCGCCGCTGCTGTTGAGCCAGCCAATCCGATAATTCTGCACATAGCTCACGCCATAACTGATCTGCTTGGCCCAAAAGGAAAAATTGTAGCTCTGGCCGGCGACCACCGGGATGCCGCCCGCCGCCCCGATGTTCTGATTGATCTCCGCGGTGTTGGGCGTGGCGGCGGGGTTCGTCACGACCAACTGCATGCAATAGCTGCCGGTGCGGGCGTCGGTGCTGATACGGGTGGCGGGCTGGCTGCCCACGGCAGACCAACTGCTGACGCCGCTGCCGCTGCCGGTTTCGAAGCCTCCGTTCACGGCAATGTTGGACACGCCGGCGGTGAGTTCGAAGGCGCGGTATTGCTGCCGTGGTGATGGTTCAAAGACAACCTGGGTGGCGCCGTTTCCCGCCGCCGGCCCCAGCACGGGAGACCAGGTGACATTCGTGCCCGGAGCGTCTGCGGCCTGCAAGGTCCAGGTGGTGTTTGGTTTGGTGGGCCAACTGACTTGGGCGCCAAGTTGCAGGGTCACGGCCAGTCGGCGCGGGGCGTTGGTTTGTCCGGCAATTTTCAGGGTCACTTTGCCTGCCGGCGCGGTCACGGTGTCCACCGGTGTGCCGAGGTGATAAATGGTTGCGGTCTGATTGGTGGTGGCGGGGTTGTAAATGACGGCGGTGCGCGCGCCGGTGGCGGGGTTGTAATAGACCTGGCTGGTGGGGAGGCTCGTGTAGTAGGCCTCGTCTTGATCTCCCAAGCGGCGGAGCGAGTGGGTGAGATAGTAGGTCACGCCCGCATAGGTGCCGTCCGTGGCGATGGCGGCGTTGGTGGCGTAGGCTGCGTCCATGATGGCGGCAACGCCGGCGGAATCAAAAAGAGTTTGGTAGCCCAGAATGTAATTGCCGAGGTAGCCGCCGAGCGCGGGGGCATTGTTGGCATCGGTGAGGGTAAAGCCATTCAACCCGTATTGGCTGGCGACCACGCGCTCGTGCCACATGTTGGTGAGCTGCGAGTTGGCGAAGGATTTGTTGCGGGAGAGATAATTGTTCCAGTGCTGGGCGGGCACCCATTGGATGCCGTAAATCCACGCCGGGTCGCCGCTGAAATAAGTGCCGTAAGCCAGTCCCCACGACCAGAGGATCCCCACTATCCCTTTGCCATAACTGGCAGGGAAATTGGTGCGATACATATCCTGCCAGTATTCGTTCACGGTGGTGGATTCCACGGCGTAACCCATCGCGCCCGCCGCCTGCATGGCACTGTCGCCCAGCTGGCTGCCGAGCAGGAAAAGCCCGGCCCAGGCATTCATCGCTTCGGAGGAGGATTCTTGATTGTTGCCGCCATTGCTGCTCAAGCCGCCCGCCCACGAATGTCCGGCCCAGATGTCGAAGGTCCGCAGGAACGGAAAGTTGGTGTCGCTGCGTTCCCAGTTGGCGTACTCCTTGGCGACCAGTTTTGCCATCGGGCCGTATTGGGTCAGGAAACTCGCGTCTTCCATTCCCACCAGCGCCGAGGCCGCGACAAAATAGCCGTAATGGAAATGGTGGTCGTTGAACGCCTCCGAGCCGAAGCCGGTCGGGAAACCCACGAGCGCGCGCCATTTGTTGTAACGGGCGAAAAAGTAGGCCGCCTCGCCCGGGGTGTAAGTGTACCAGTTTGCGAGCAGAGTCCGCAGGTTCGTCGTGAGTTGCGCGGCCTGATTGGTCATGCCGAGCTGGCGGGCCATGCTGATGACTTGGGCGGTGATGCCCAGTTCTTTGCCGCCGAAGTAGGTGTCGGCGATGCTTTGGGGATGGCCGGCGGTAAAGTTCACCACATAGTTCGTCATGCGGCCGGCCACGTAATCGTTGGGGAGGTTGTTGGGCTGCGGCGCCGGCAGCACGGGAGCGATGCCGCGGAAATTAAAATCGATTCCAAACTGGTTGCCGGCGGCGACTTTCATCTGCCCGCGCGGGGTGAGGTAGGTGTAGGGTTTGAACGCGAGACCGTTGGACGTGGTGCGGTAGTGGTGCGGCAACCAGCCTTGCAGGGTGTTGGTCTGGCCGTTTTTCAGCGGCTCGGCGGCCAGATTCCAGGTGGTGGTGACGCGTCCGTTGGTGCTGTTGTATGACCAGCCGTAAGTCGTGTTGGTGACGCGGGCGTAGGCATATTGGGCGAACTCCGCGAGGTTCGTCCGGACGGGCAGCAGTCCGTAGATGAGGTAATTATTCGTGCCGGACAGTTGCGCCTCCACAATGTCGCCGCTGGTCAGGAACGAAGTGCCGTCGGGCGCGAACACGCCGTAAGAGCGCCCCTGATAGTCAAAGGAAAACTCCGAGGCCACGAAGGTCGTATTGTTGGCGCGCGTGATGGCGCTGCCGTTCGTGTTGTAGAGGGCGGTGGCCGCCCCGAGATTGAGGCGCGGTTTCACCCCGGTGCATTTCGTCCAGACAAACGGCACCCCGCGCACGAGGGTGACATCCATGCGGTTGGTGGTCGCGTCAAGGAGTGCGAACTGGATTCCCCAATCGCGCCAGTCCGTGACCAGGGATTGC
>JAFMIX010000010.1 GCA_017853785.1 Verrucomicrobiales bacterium | reverse complement strand
CACGGGCGAAGCGAGGCGGCAGCGTTGCGGACGGCGATGGTGTTCACGGGGCAGGGGATTTTCACGGGGGCGTTCACCACGGCGGGAGCGTTTCTGGCGATGGGCTTCACGGACTTCAAGGGCATTCAGGAGATGGGCATCATCAGCGGCGGCGGGTTGTTGATCTGTCTGGTGCCGATGATGACGATGTTGCCGGCGTTGCTGCTGCGGGGGCGGCAGAATGTGATCGTCCACGATTTGAGTGCCAAGCCGGATCGGCGGGCGCAGCTGGAACAGGTGTGGTTGCGGCGTCCGGGGTGGGTGGCGGGCGTGACGCTGGCGCTATGCGGGTTGGCGGTGACGCAGTTCCCCAAGGTGCATTTTGATTACAATCTGCTTAACATGCAGAGCCAGGGGCTGCCAGCGGTGGTGTTTGAGCGGAAGTTGATCGCGTCGTCGGAAAAATCGGTTTTGTTCGCGGCAGTGGTGGCGGATTCGCCGCAGGAGGCGATGGTGTTGGAAGCGGCGTTGACGAATTTACCGGTGGTGGCGGAGGTGCAATCCATGAGCCGGTTTCTGACGGAAGATCAGAGCCGGAAGCTAGGTTTGATCGGGCAGATCAAGGAGGCAGTGGCGGGGATCCTGTTCCCGGAGATTGATGCGGAGTCGGTGGACGTGGCGGAGCTGAGCCGGACGCTGTGGTCGTTTCAGGGGTATCTTGGTTTGGCGGCAGAAGCGGCAAAAGAGGAGGTTGCAGTGCGGCAGCAATTGTTGGCGTTGCGGGAGCAGGTGGTGCGATTGCGCAAGGTGATGCTGGCGGCGCCGGAAGCCGCAGGGGCCAAACTGGCGGCGTATCAACGCGCTTTGTTCCGGGATGTGCAGGAGACGTTTCAGGCAATCCGGGATCAGGATAATTCGCAGGCGCTCCGGGCGGAAGATTTGCCGCCGGCTTTGCGGAACCGGTTCGTGGGGGTGACGGGAAAATATCTGCTTCAGGTCTATCCCCGGAAAGATGTCTGGCAGCGGGCAAACCAGAAGGAGTTCATCGACACCCTGCGCCACACGCTGGACCCGCAAGGTAAAAACGACCCCATCATCACCGGCACCCCAATCCAACTTTACGAATACACGACCCTGCTGAAGGAAAGTTATCAGATGGCGGCGTGGTATTCCTTGGCGGCGATCGTCCTGCTGGTTTTGATCCACTTCCGCAATCCGGCTTCGGTTTTGCTGGCGTTGGTGCCGGTGGCGGTTGGCGGGGTCTGGCTCGGCGGCATCATGGGGCTGTGCAACATTCCCTTCAATCCGGCGAATATCATGACTTTGCCGCTGGTCATCGGCATCGGGGTCACCAACGGGATCCACATCCTGAACCGGTTTTCCGAAGAGCGCACACCGAGCATTCTGGCGAAGAGCACTGGCAAGGCGGTGTTGATTTCGGGGCTGACGACGATTGCGGGTTTCGGTAGTTTGATTTTGGCCAAACACCAAGGAATTCAGAGCCTAGGCTATGTCATGGCGGCAGGTGTGGCGACGTGTATGATTGCAGGACTGACTTTCTTGCCGGCGCTTTTGAATTTGCGGACGCGGAATGAAACACCACAAAAGAAAGCGACCCAGCGCTAACAATGCACGGTCAGCGACTGGGTCGGGAGGAACCGAGGAAAACCCTCATGTCTGGGAAAAGAATAAACCAAATTTGGCGATAGTCAACCTGTATGTTTAACGACCCGGCCACATTTTTGGATTTTCAGGAGAAATGCGACAAACTTTAACGATGCCGAAAAAATCCGAAGCTGCTTCAAATCAATCGCTCTGGCTGGCTTGACCCTATTTATTGGCAGTTTATGATGGTGTGGCAGTATTGATTTTCATGTTTATCTTCTTAATTCAAACAGTCAAAAGCATGGTGGTTGGGCTGGGTTTGGCGTGCTTCCTCAGCGTCGCCCAAGGTGAATCCATCGATGCGGGGCTGTTTTACGATAATTTCCCCCTGACTCTGGCGGCTGGCGAACGCACGGAAATCGCCGGGCCGGGCTTTTTTCATGAACGTAACGATTCACAGCTCCAGTGGGCCATGCCACCATTCTGGTCCGACACCCGCGATACGGTGATTGATTCCGAGGAGTTCGACCTGCTTTATCCCTTGCTCACCTACGATCGGTATGGCGCAGAGTATCGGTTTCAAATCCTCCAGCTTTTCAACTTCACCGGCGGACAGAACCAAAAGGAGGAAACCCAGCGCCGCTTCACTTTGTTCCCCTTTTATTTTCAGCAACGCTCGCCCGACACCAATCTGAACTACACCGCGCTGTTTCCCATTTATGGCCACCTGATCCGGCGGCCGCTGAATCTGCGCGACGACATCCGGTTCGTGCTTTTCCCGCTGTATGCCCGGACCGTCAAACGCGACGTCGTGACTGAAAATTACCTGTTCCCGTTCTATCACCAGCGCCGGGGAACCGGCTTGAAAGGCTGGCAATTGTGGCCGCTGCTCGGACACGAGCAAAAGACCCTGACTTACAAAACCAACCTATTCGACACCGTGGAAGCCGTAGGGGGCCACGACAAATGGTTCGCGCTCTGGCCGTTTTACTTCAACTCCCATACCGGGCTCGGCACGACCAATCCGGCGGCGGCACTCGCCATCATCCCTGCCTACGCCCGACTCCGTTCCCCGCAGCGCGACTCCACCACCGTCCTGTGGCCGTTCTTCAGCAAAATTGACGACCGCGAGAAAAAATACCAGGAATGGCACGCCCCTTACCCGGTCGTGGTCTTCGCGCGCGGCGAAGGCAAGACCACCAGCCGCGTCTGGCCCTTCTTCGGCCGATCTCACAGCGCCATCCAGTCCAGTGATTTTTACGCCTGGCCGCTGTATCAGCAAAAGCGTCTCCAAGCCGCGCCCCTCGACCGCACACGCACCCGTATCTTTTTCTTTCTCTATTCCGACATCATCCAGCGGAATACCGAGACGGAAAAATCCCTCCGCCGAGTCGATTTGTTTCCTTTCTTCACCTTCCGCCGCGATTACAACGGCGATCAACGCCTCCAAGTGCTCGCGCCCGTCGAGCCGTTCCTGCCAAACAACAAAAGCATCGAACGCAACTATTCCCCCTTGTGGTCACTCTGGCGCGCCGAAGCCAGCGGCCCCACCGGCGCGACCAGCGAATCACTCCTGTGGAATCTCTACCGGCACGAACGCCACGCCGGCCTCGAAAAAACCTCGCTTTTGTTCGGCCTCTTCCGTTATCAATCTGACGGGGCCGAAACCTGGCTGAGGTTGTTCCACCTTCCGGTTTGGAATCAAAAGTCGGATCAGCCCGCCGCCCAGTTTCAACCCCTGCCGGCACCGGCCCCACGCCGCCCGGACGCGATTGCGCATCCGCAATATGACGCAGTTTCACCGACACCTTAGGTATGTTTAACAGCATTGGCGAAGTCGTTCTTCTGTTCTGGCGCACCCTCTGCGCCTGGCCGCACGCTTGGCGCCAGCGCCAGAAGGTCTACGACCAGTTCTTCGAAATCGGCAACGCCAGCCTGCTCATGGCTTGCATCCTCTCCCTCTTCATCGGTGGCGTGCTCGCCCTGCAGAGCGGCCCAGTCCTAGCCGAACGCGGTTTGGCCAACCTCATCGGCGGCATCGTGGGGCTATCCATGTGTAAGGAACTTGCCCCCGTCATGATGGGCATCCTCATCGCCGGCCGCATCGGCTCCGCCATGGCCGCCGAAATCGGCTCCATGTGCGTCTATCAGGAAGTGGACGCCCTCCGGACGATGAACATCAACCCCGTGCACTACCTCGTCCTGCCGCGCCTCGTCGCCATCGCCATCGCGCTGCCCCTGCTCGTCGTTTTTTCCATCATGACCGGCTGGTTCGGCGGCGCCATCGTCTCCGCCTCCAACGCCCATATCGGAGTCTCCTTGTCCGCGTTTTTCTCCACCCTGAAAACTTTCGTCGACCTGCAGGATATCGGTAATGGCCTGTTCAAAAGCTTCTGCTTCGCCCTCGTCATCGGCACCGTCTCCTGCCACCAAGGCCTCCAGACCATCGGCGGCCCGCGCGGCATCGGCCGTTCCGTCACCAAAGCCGTCGTCAACTCCATCGTGCTGATCCTCATCCTCGATTATTTCCTGACGCGCTGGCTCCTCATTTTTGACTGATGCACTCCTCGCCCTCCCATCCTCCATCCGGCTTGGCTTTGCGCGTGCGCGGGCTGCGCAAGAGCTTTCTAGGCGTCGAAGTGCTCAAGGGCCTCGACTTTGAAGTCCGGCCCGGCGAAATCTTCGTCATCATGGGCCCGAGCGGCAGCGGCAAGACCGTGCTTCTCAAACACCTCATCGGCCTCACCCGGCCCGACCAAGGCGAAGTCCTCGTCAACGACCGGCCGGTCGACTCGCCCGAAGTCATGGAAAAATTCCGCATGGCCATGGTCTTCCAGTCCGGCGCCTTGCTCAACTCCCTCACCGTCGGCGAAAACGTCGGCCTCTACCTCGCCGAACACCGTCTCAAGACCCCTGCCGAAATCGCGCTCATCGTGGCCGACAAACTCGAGGTCGTCGGCCTGAAAGGCAGCGAGGAAAAAATGCCCAGCGAACTTTCCGGCGGCATGAAAAAACGCGCCGCCATCGCCCGCGCCCTCGTCATCGAGCCGCAATTGATTCTTTACGATGAGCCGACCAGCGAACTGGACCCGCTCTCATCCGTCGTCATCGCCGAGGAGATTTTCGCCCTCAACCAGCGCATCGGCGTCACCTCCATCGTCGTCTCCCACGACCGCGACCTCGCGTTCGGCGTGGCCGACCGCATCGCTTTCATCAACCAAGGTCGCATCCTTGCCATCGGCACACCCGCCGAAGTGCGCGCCCACCCCGACCCGCTGCTCCAGGAATTTTTGAACGCCAGCTTTAAACCAGATCAAGCAAAGGAATGATATGAGAAACAGTCTTGAAACCCGCCTCGGCATCTTCGTCGCGCTCGCCCTCATCGCCGCCCTCGTCATCGTGGATCTCGTCGGCGGCTTGGACTTCTTCAAGGGCGGCTACCACGTCACCGCCCGCTTCAACAACATCTCCGACCTCAAGCTCGGCGATGCCGTCAAGATGTCCGGTGTCAACATCGGCCGCGTAGACCAGATCCAGCTCACCGACGGCAAGGTCCGCGTCTCCATGCGCCTCAACCAAGGCGTCATCGTCAAGACCGACAGCACCGCCACAATCCGCTTCACCGGCCTGATGGGGCAGAATTTCGTCGCCGTCGACTTCGGCAGCCCGAACGCCCCCGGCGCCGCCAACGGCGCCGAGCTCACCGGCCTCGAGCAGGCCGACCTCAACGCCCTCATGGCCAAACTTGATGCGGCCGCCGCGGGCGTCGAAAACCTTACCAAGAGCTTCACCGGCGACAAGATCGACAACCTCCTCGGCCCCATCACCGATTTTCTCAAGCAAAACAGCCAGCCCCTTTCCGACTCCATCAGCAACCTCAAAAACATCTCCGGCCAGATCGCTTCCGGCCAAGGCACCGTCGGTAAATTGATTTACAGCAACGAACTCTACGACTCCGCCCTTGCCACCGTCACCAACCTTCAAGACACCGCCGCAGAGCTCAAGGCCACCATCGCTGATGCCCAGACCATCCTCGCCGAAGCCAAGGCCGGCAAAGGCACCTTGGGCAAACTGCTCACCGACGATACGCTCTACAATGAAACCACCGGCACGATGACCAACCTCCACCAGATCATGCGCAAGATCAACAGCGGCCAAGGCACCGTCGGCAAACTCATCAACGATCAGGAATTCTATAAGAACGCCAAACTCTCCCTCCAGAAACTCGACAAAGCCACCGAAGGCCTCGAAGATCAAGGCCCGCTGAGCGTGCTCGGCACCGCGGCCAGCAGCCTCTTCTAGCAGCACCGGTCTCCGGCCCGGCGCGTTCCCAACGTTTGATTACAAATCACTTATGACTCCTCCGCCCCTGCTCAAACCCACCTCCAGCCAGATGCACGAAGTCGATTACCAGATCCACGGCGACGCGATGCAGTTCGTCGAGATCGAACTCGATCCCAACGAAGCCGCCGTCGCCGAAGCCGGCGGCATGATGTTCATGGACGACGGCATCGAGATGGAAACCGTCTTCGGCGACGGCTCGCAAAAGACCGGCGGCTTCATGAGCGCGCTCATGGGCGCGGGCAAACGCCTGCTCACCGGCGAGTCGCTCTTCATGACCGTCTTCCAGAATCGCGGCCTCGGCAAAAAACGCGTCGCCTTCGGCGCGCCCTATCCCGGCAAGATCATCCCCGTCCACCTCGCCGAAATCGGCGGCGAACTCATCGCGCAAAAAGACTCCTTCCTCTGCGCCGCCAAAGGCGTGAGCGTCGGCATCGCCTTCAACAAAAAAATCGGCGCGGGCTTTTTCGGCGGTGAAGGCTTCATCATGCAACGCCTGCAAGGCGACGGCTGGGCGTTCCTCCACGCCGGCGGCAACATCCATGAGCGCGTGCTCGCCCCCGGCGAACTCCTGCGCGTGGACACCGGCTGCATCGTCGCCTTCCAGCCCGGTGTGGACTTCGACATCCAGTTCGTCGGCAAAATAAAATCCGCGCTCTTCGGGGGCGAAGGGCTGTTCTTCGCCACCCTGCGCGGCCCCGGCAAAATCTGGCTGCAATCGTTGCCCCTGAGCCGCATGGCCAACCGCATCACCGCCGCCGCCAGCGTAGGTGGGCGGCGCGAGGAAGGCTCCGTCCTCGGCGGCCTCGGCAACCTGCTCGACGGCGACAGCTGATTTCGGCGCGCCAAGCAGATCTGATTTTTTGCGGCGGTCTCTAACCGCCGCTTTTCTTTTGCCCTATTGAATCAGCTTTCTGCGAGTGCTACCCTGCGCTTGCGTGAAAAAGATTCTTCTCCCCACGGCGCTCCTCACCCTCGCTCTGCTTTCCGCCTGTCGTCCCGCGAACCCGTCCGTGTCCGGCACGATTGAAGTGGACGAAGTCCGCCTCGCCTCGCGCTACGGCGGCCGCGTGCTGAAACTTTCCGCGCAGGAAGGCGACGCGCTCACCAACGGCCAACCGCTCGTCGAACTCGAAGCCGACGAACTCGAGGCCGACCGTGACCGCGCCGCCGCGCAACTTGCCGAAGCCGAGGCCGGCCCGCGCCAGGAAGAAATCGCCGCCGCCAAAGCCGATTGGGAAGCGCAGGTCGCGCAATGGGATTTCGCCCGCGCCGAAGCCAAGCGCGCCGAAGAATTGTTCGCACAAAAAGCCATCGCCGCCACCGAGCGTGAACAGGCCAACATGCGCGGCACAAGCGCCGAAAAAGCCGTGGCCGCCGCGAAGGCGCGTTACGACCTGCTCCTCGCCGGCACGCGCCCCGAGCAGCTCACCGCCGCCCGCGCGCAGCTTGCCGCGCTCGACGCCCAGCTCCGCGAGACGCGCCTGTCCGCGCCGGGTGATTGCGTGTTGGAGACGCTCAGCGTGAAGGTCGGCGACGTGCTCGCTCCCAACCAACCGCTCGCCACGCTGCTGCTCCCCAATCATCTTTGGGTGCGCGTGTTCGTGCCGGAGCCGTGGCTTGGTCACATCCGCGTCGGCCAGCAACTCCGGGTGCGGGTGGATTCGTTTGCGGGCAAAGATTTCGCCGGCACGGTGGAGCAGATTGCGCGCGCCGCCGAGTTCACGCCGCGCAACGTGCAGACCGTGGACGAACGTGTGAAACAAGTCTTCGGGGTCAAAGTGCGGCTGGAAAATTCCGCCAATGAACTCCGCGCCGGAATGGCGGCGGATGTGTTTTTCCCAACCATGAAATAATTTCGCGATGCCCGCCGAAACCATGATTGAGTGTGAGCGTCTGACCAAACGGTTTGGGCATTTCACCGCTGTGGACGGCGTTTCGTTCTCAGTCGCCAAGGGTTCGATCTTCGGCTTCCTCGGGCCGAACGGCTCGGGCAAATCCACGGTCATCCGCATGTTGTGCGGGCTCCTCGAACCGAGCGCGGGACAGGCGCGCATCGCAGGATTCGACGTGGCGCGCGAGCCGGACCGGATCAAGAATCTCATCGGCTATATGTCGCAGAAGTTCTCGCTCTACGACGAATTGACGGTGCACGAGAACCTCATTTTCTACGGCCGGCTCTATGGTTTGAGCGGCGCGGAACTCACGAAGCGGCACGATGAACTCATCGCGCTTACGCACCTCGAACCCTATCTGACGCGGCGCGCCTCGGTGCTCTCCGGCGGCTGGCGGCAGCGGCTGGCGATGGCGTGTTCGCTCATCCACCAGCCGAGCGTGTTGTTCCTCGATGAACCGACGGCGGGCATCGACCCGGTGGCGCGGCGGGAATTGTGGGATTTGTTGTTCGAATTTTCGAGTCGCGGGATGACGTTGTTCGTCACGACGCATTACATGGATGAGGCGGAGCGTTGCTCGCACGTGGGCTACATCCACATGAGCAAGCTCGTGGTGTGCGGCGACCCGGATCATTTGAAGCAGTTGCCGGTGGTGAATCCGCCCGGCACGAAACGGCTGGACGTCACGTGCGACCACGTGACGGTGGGCTTGCAGGCGGTCCGCCACGAGCGCGGCGTGCACGGCGCGACGGTGTTCGGCCAGTCCATGCACCTGCTGGTGGATGCGGGCCTGCCGGAGCAATTCCTGCGCGACAAGCTCGCCGCCGTGAACATCCACCAAGCGGACATCCGTCCCATCGCGCCGTCGCTGGAGGATGTGTTCGTGGCGCTGACGGCGAACAACGATGGAGGCGGCAAATGAACCGGATCTTCCGCGGCTTCCGCGCCATCCTTTACAAGGAGTTCATCGTCGTGGGGCGCGACCCGATGACGCTGTTCTTCATGTTCTTCCCCCCGCTGGTGCAGCTGTTGGCGTTCGGTTTCGCGTTGGATATGGACGTGAAGCACCTGTCCACCGTGGTGCTGGACGAAGACCGCACCGCGCACAGCCGGAAACTCATCGAGAGCTTCGTGAACACCCGGACGTTCCGCGTGACGGGCGAGGTCGGCAGTGTGCGGGAGATGGAGGAGTTGATCCGGCAGGGCAAGGCTTACGTGGGCTTGCAGATTCCGCCGGACTT
The DNA here is from genome assembly GCA_017853785.1 of Verrucomicrobiales bacterium. Taxonomy (GTDB): domain Bacteria; phylum Verrucomicrobiota; class Verrucomicrobiia; order Limisphaerales; family JAFMIX01; genus JAFMIX01. Next base: position 8,903 of record JAFMIX010000010.1, on the reverse strand, counting down.
CTCACGCCATCTCGCCGCCGGACGCAACGCCCAGATCCAGGTGCTGATCGACGGCTCAAGTTCCAGCATCGCATCGAGCGCGCTGAACACGGCGCTGAATCTTGCGTTCCGGCAATCGGCGTTGACGCTGCTGCCGCAGACCGGTCGGCGTGACCTGCCGGTGGAGGTGCGCCCGCAGATCCTTTACAACCCCGCGATGCGCAGCCCGAACTTCTTCGTGCCGGGCGTCATCGCGCTGGTGTTGCAGATCGCGACGGTGTTCGCCACGGCGATGTCGCTGGTGCGCGAGCGCGAGCGCGGCACGCTGGAGCAGTTGCTCGTGAGCCCGTTGTCGCGCTGGGGCTTGATGTTGGGCAAGCTCGCGCCGTATCTGCTCATCGGCATGACGATGGGCGCAGGCGTTTTCGGCATCATGGTGTGGGTATTTCATGTGCCCATCGCGGGTAGCTTGAGCGCGTTAGCGGTGGCGACTTTCTTTTACGTGTTCGCGTTGTTGAGCCTGGGCCTGCTCATCTCCACGCGGGCGCAGAACCAGATGCAGGCGCTGCAGATGACGATGGTGTTCATGCTGCCATCGGTGTTCTTCTCCGGTTTCATCTTTCCGCGAGAAACGATGCCCTGGATTTTCCAAGCCATCGGGGCATTGCTGCCGGCAACCTACTTCATCGAATTGAACCGCGCCATCGTTTTGCGCGGCGCGCACTTCCTGGAATTCTGGCCGACCCTGCTCATCCTGGCTGTAATGGCGGCGGGGTTGTTTGTGCTGTGCGCGGCGCGGTTCCGCCGAAAATTTGCCTGACCGACAGCGGAACTGAAGTTGCCCCGGCCCTGTTTTAACCCGGCTTATCCCGCCGCCGCCGCGCTTGAACCTTTACACCCCCACGCACCCCGGTTAGATTAACTGACGCGAGCGGAACAACCATCCTGTCCGATAAATCCAGGCAAGAACTGCGCGCCCAACCATTGAATTTATGAGCCAAAAGCCAGCCAAAGAGTCACAAAACAAAGCCACTTCAGGCGCGCCCAAATACCCGGGTATCCGCGTCACCTGCAACGGTAACCAGCTCGTCACCCAATGGGTCGAGACCCGCATCACCGACGGCGGCATCTTCTACCCCATCACCCCTTCGACCGAAGGCGGGGAAATCTACCAGCAATCCTACGCTACCGGCGAATTGAACGTCTGGGGCGGCCAGAAAGTCGCCGTTGAGACCGAAGGCGAACACGCGGCTCAGGGCGGCGCGACGGCCTTCGCCGTATCCGGCAAACGCGCGGTGAATTTCACCTCCGGCCAGGGCATCGCCTACGCGATGGAGCAGTATTATCACGCGCCCGGCAAGTTCTCGACGATGGTCCTCGAAGTCGGCGCCCGCGCACTGACCAAGCACGCGTTGAACGTCCACTGCGGTCACGACGACATCTACGGCGCGCTCGATGTCGGCTGGATCATGACGATGTCCAAGGACGCGCAACACGCCGCCGACCAAGCCATCATCCTCCGCCGCGTCTGCGAACTCGCTTTGAACCCGGGCATGAACATCCAGGACGGCATGCTCACGACCCACTCCGAACGCACCTATCTCGCCCCGGAGGCCGAACTCCTCCGCGAATACCTCGGTGCAGCGGACGATATCATTGATTGCCCGACGCCCGCACAGCGCGAACTTTTCGGCCCGAAACGCCGCCGGGTGCCGGAAATGATGGATCTCAAGAATCCATTGCTGCTCGGCCCGGTGCAGAACCAGGAGCACCACATGAACGGCATCGTGGCGCGCCGTAACAATTTCAACGAACCCATTCTCGGCTTCCTCGAAGCCGCTTATGCGGACTTCGGCAAGCTCACCGGCCGTAATTACGGGCTAATTTCCCAATACAAGTGTGACGATGCGGATACCGTGTTCGTCTCGCTCGGCTGCGCTGCCGACAACATCGAAGCCGCCTGCGATTACCTGCGCGACCAGCGCAACGCCAAGGTTGGCAGCATTCACATCAACGTCATCCGCCCGTTCCCCGAAGCCGCCATCATCGAAGCGCTGCGAGGAAAGAAGAACGTCATCATCTTGGAGCGCACCGACGAAGGTCTGGCCGGCGACAACCCGCTGGGCCGCGACATCCGCGTGGCGCTCAACAAGGCCAACGAAACCGCCAAGTTCGGTGGCGTGCTCCCGAAACTCACGCCCGCCGAAACCCCGCGCCTGTTCCGTGGCGCTTACGGCGTCGGTTCGCGCGATTTCCGTCCGGAGCACACGCTCGGCGCTTACGAATTCGCCACCGGCGCCACCAAGCGCAAGGACGGCAAGTCCGCTGCGGACGGCGAAACCTTCTTCGTCCTCGGCGTTGACCATCCTTACGCGGTGATTTCCAAGGACACGCCGTCGTTGCTGCCCGACAAAGCCATCGCGGTGCGTTTCCATTCCATCGGCGGCTGGGGCATGATCACGACGGGCAAAAATCTCGGCGAAATCATCGGCGACTTCGGCGAACTGCTGAAGAAGCGCGCCAACGTGGTTGAGCCCGACGGTCGCCTCAAGGAACAGTTGTTCATCATGGCGAACCCGAAATACGGTTCGGAAAAGAAGGGCGCGCCCACGAATTACTACCTCACCGTCGCCCGCGACCAGATCAAGGTGAACTGCGAGCTGAACCACGTGGACGTCGTGCTCTGCTGCGACCCGAAGGCGTTCACGCACACGAATCCGCTCGACGGCATCAAGAAGGGCGGCGCGCTCGTCTGGGAATCCAGCGACTCGCCGGAAGTCGCGTGGCAGCGCATCCCGGCGAAGCATCGCCAGTTCGTGAAGGACAACAACATCCGGGTGTTCATTCTGCCCGGCTTCGAGATCGCCCGCAAAGCGACCAGCCAGCCGGAACTCCAGTTGCGCATGCAGGGCAACTCGTTCCTCGGCGCGTTCTTCAAGGTGTCGCCGTTCCTCAAGGACAACAACATCGACGAAACGACGTTCCACGAAACCGTCTTGCACCAGTATCAGAAGAAGTTCGCCCGCTTCGGCGACGCCGTGGTTGCGTCCAACATGACGGTCATGACCGAAGGCTTCTCCCGCGTGCAGGAAATCAAGATCGGCAAACCCGAAGAACCCGATCGCTCCTCGATGCGCAACGCCCCCGTCGCGCCGCTCAACGCTGGCCCGCTCATCCCGACCGCCGGTTGCGGCACGAGCTGCGGCAGCGGCGGCATCCCCACGCCCGCCGAGCAGACGCCGCGTTACGCGTTCCAGAAGATGGCGACGTTCGACAAGGAATTCCGCGCCGGTCTTGGTTATCATCAACCCGCCGGTGCGCTTGCCTCGCTGGGCGTGATGGCATCCGGTACGGGCGCGACACAGTCCAAGTATGTCGCGCGCCGCGAAACGCCCGTTTACATTGCCGAGAACTGCACGCAGTGCATGGAGTGCATCACCGCCTGCCCCGACACGGCGCTGCCGAACACCGCCCAGGACGTCGCCACGGTGCTGAAGACAGCGGTGAATTACTACGTCACCGACAATGCCGAGCGCCCGAAGCTCGCTGCGGAATTGAAGGGCATCGAAGAACGCGCCCGCGTGAAGATGAACGAGTCCGTGAAGGCCAAGACCAATGCGCCGTTCAAGGACATCATCCGCGCCGAAGTCTCCGCGCTCACGACCATCAGCGACAAGACCAAGACGGAATTCACCAGCATCATTGACAAGCTGCCGCTCGCCTACTCGAACGTCCCCGCCATCTTCCGCTCGCTTGAAGGCAAGCAGGCCGGCGCAGGTGGCTTGTTCTCCATCTTCGTGAGCGACCTCTGCAAAGGCTGCGGCGAATGTGTGCAGGTCTGCGGCGACCACGATGCGCTGCGCATGACCCGCGAGACCGAGGACTTGAACGCCGAACTCACGACCGCGCAGATCTTCTCACGCCTATTGCCCGACACGCCGCAGAAATTCCTCGGCCTCTACAACGACGCCGACGCCGCGAATTCCCGCGAAGCCGCGTTGCGCAATCACTTGATGGTGCGCCGCAATTACGAGGCGCTCGTCTCCGGCGACGGCGCGTGCGCCGGTTGCGGTGAGAAGTCCGTGCTCCGCGCGCTGGCTTCCGTGACCGAAGCCTACATGCGTCCGCTGTATCACAAGAAAGCCGACCGCCTGCGCGGCAAGGCCACCAACCTGGAAAATTCCGGTGCGGAACGCCTCGCGCAGCTCAAGGCCCGCAACGAAGCCGAATACCAGCTGTTCCGCAAGGCGGTCATCCACGTCATCATGAATCTCGGCGGCGAGAACGACAAGGACACCGCCCTGCGCATCGCGGATTACGAGGCGAAGCACGGCAAGATCACCGACGAGCAACTCATCAAGGCCATCGCCGCCGTGATGCGCCAGGACGCTTTCAATCACAAGGAGCTCCAGTCCATTGACGGACGCGCGGCCAACGGCCAGAGCGTGATGTTCATGGGCGCGAGCACCGGCTGCAACACAGTCTACGGTTCGACGCCGCCGTCCAATCCGCATCCGTATCCGTGGATGAACTCGCTGTTCCAAGACGGCTCGACCATCTCGTGGCTGCTCGGCGAATCGCTGATTCAAAATCACGCGCGTCGCTCCGTCGCTCCCGAACGCCTGTGCGACTGCCTTCTCGAAAAAACCGAGGACGTGATGACCGAAGCGAATTATTTCACGCTCACGCATCTCGAAGACGCGTTGATGACCGACCAGGAAGTCCGCGAACTCCCGAAGGTCTGGGTCGTCGGTGGCGACGGCGCGCTGGGCGACATCGGTTTCCAGAATGTCTCCAAGGTCATGTTGCAGAACCGCCCGAACATCAAGATCCTGATGCTCGACACGCAGGTCTATTCTAACACCGGCGGCCAAAACTCCGACTCGTCCACAATGCTCGGCGGCTACGACATGAACCAGTTCGGTCACGCGTCGCAGGGCAAGCTGATCGAGAAGAAGAACGTCGCCGAAGCGTTCACCAGCGGCCATGGCTCGCCGTTCGTCGCGCAGGTCTCGATGGCCAACGCCGCGAAACTTTACAAGGCGATGCTCGACGGCCTCGAATACCGCGGCACGGCGTTCTTCCAGGCTTACACCACCTGCCAACCCGAACACGGCGTCGGCGACAACATGAGCGCCGACCAGGCCAAGATGGTCCGCGACGCGCGCGGGATGCCGGAGTTCGTGTTCAACCCGCGCAACGGCGAGACCATGCAGGAAGTGTTCGACCTCAAGGGCAATCCGAGCGTGAACCGCGACTGGTGGCGCACGAAATACAAGGACAGCGGCGAGGAATACAACTTCACCGTGGCGCATTGGGCCATCACCGAAGGCCGCTTCCGCAAGCACGTCAAGGCCATCAAGGAAGAGGAGGCCCGCGAACTCATCCTGCTCGACGACATGCTCGAGCTCATCACGCAGGACGACGTCATCCAGCGCCGCATATTCAAGCCCGGCCACCGCTCGAACGTCCCGAACTTCGGCTGCTACATCAAGGCCGACGTCGGGGGCAAGTTGAAATACTTCGCCGTGACGCGCCAGATGGTGCTGTTCGCCGTGGAACGCCGCAAGGCGTGGCGCATGCTGCAGAGCAAGGCCGGCGTGGTGAACAAGGATTACCTCGCGCAGAAGGCTTTCCTCGCGAAGGTGGACAAGGGCGAGATCAGCCTCGCCGATGCGCAGACCAAGACCCGCGAGCTGCTCAACGCCGAACTGGCGAAGCTCAACTGAGCCTAGCGATTCACACGAAGGCCGCCAGCGATGGCGGCCTTTTTTGCGCCCAGCCCCGCCGCGCCGCACAACTCCCGGAGAAAAAAGACCCGCATCCGCCGCGGCATGCGCCTTGAATTCGCTTCGCGCCCATTCATAATAGCCGCGCATGTCGCGCCAGCCGAAAGCTTCAGCCCGCCCCGCCTCCGTCCTGATTTTGGGCGTGGGCTCTTTCGCGCACAGCATCGGCACCGCGCTGGCCAACGCCGGGGCGACAGTCTCCACATATCTCACGCGCAACTACGGCCACTACGCCCCTTCGCTCGTCGGGCCGACCTTCACACGCGAGGCGCATCCGAGTCCCGTGCCGCTGCTCCAGAAGCTCGGCGTGGACCTCGTAATCCCGCAGTCGATTGACTGGGCGTTGCAGCCGTGGGCCAAAGACCTGGTGAAATCCGGCGTGGGGATCTTTTCGCCGACTGGCCCGGCGATGCAGATCGAGCGCGAGCGCGACCTGGCGCGGGAGCTTTGCGCCAAGTTCAAAATCCCTTTTCCCAAGGCCTTCGTCGCGCAGAATCGGCTCGCGGCCGAGCGCATTTTGGCCAAACACCCGCACCCGTTCGTCATCAAGAATCCGCTCTGCTCGCCGACGAGTCCGATCCACACGATCCTCTGCGAGACCATGGCGGACACGCAGGCTTGGTTGCGCAACGTGAATTATGCCGAAGGTGTTTTTCTCCAGGAGTATCTCGGCCGCGCCGAGGCCGGCCACATCGTGCTGGTGAGCGGCGGCGAAATCCATTCGCTCGTCACCAATCAGGAATACAAATACGCCTTCGCCGGCAACCAAGGCATCATCGCCGGCGCGCCGCTCGGCGGCCTCGTTGAACGCGACCCCGGTGACAAATACGGCCTTGCCCGCGAACTCATCCAACCGCTCCGGCCGTGGCTGCGCAAGGTGAAGTTCAACGGCCCGCTCCAAGTCACCGCAATCAAGCGCGGCGGCAAATGGCACGTCATCGAATATAACATCCGCATCGGCGTCACCTCCGGCCCGATGATTTTGCGGATGCTGGCCAATCCCGTCGAGACGCTGCTCCGCACCGCCCAGAACGAAAAAATCGCGCCGCATTTTCCCGGCGCGATCAAGTTTGGCTGCTCTTTGACGCTCGCGGGCTACGGCTATCCGTTCACGCAGGTGCGTGGACCGCAATTGCCACTGGAGGTTTGCGGCAAGCCAGACTGCGATGTGTGGTGGAACGAGGTCGCTCCCGGCCCGGACGGCAGTCTCCTTGCCGCGGGCCACCGCATCGCCGACGTCATCGCCCTCGCGCCCACGCTCCCCGCCGCCATCGCCAAAGCTTACGCAAATATCCGCAAGCTCCGTGTCGTCGGCAGTTACTACCGCACGGATGTGGGCCAAAGCCTCTGGCCGCCGGGCCGGAGTTGAATCCCCTCTTCAACGTCCGCAAGTGGGCGATGGTCGCCTTGATTTCGTCGTCGCTCCTCGTTTCAGCGAACAGCTTCATCTTGGTCTTGCCATCTTCAACGAGCCCTCCCTTGGTGGACTTGAACGCCCCCGCGTCACCCCCGCCGGCCGACACCTTCGCGTCGCAATAATCCTTCACGCCGGCTTTCTGACCCAGCTTGGTCTGGCCTTGCTGTCTTTGCCATGGCGACTGGCACAAGGCTGTTCCCACAACGCGCTTCCATCCGCCGCCATGGCGAGAACTGTGCCGCCGGCGAGGATGCCAATAAACAAGAAGGTATTTTTAACATTCCTGCTTGGATTAGTTGTTTTTTGATTTGTCCGGGTTTTTTGCCGTATCTTTGGATTTTTTGGGCTTCGGTTACTGTTGCCACATTGGTTTTCTGACCGCCCTCGCCGCGAAAATGATTTAGAGCTTTAATGAATTTCTGTTTCGTGTTTTATCTTCAGCCGCCGTTTGATGAATCTGATTGCCGCCAATTTTCCGCTGCGCCCCGCTTGGACCGAGATCGATCTCGGCAAGCTGCGCCGCAACCTCCAGCTCATCCGCGCCGACCTGCCGCGCGCCGTCAAGTTCCTCGCCGTTGTGAAGGATGAGGCCTACGGCCACGGCGCCTTCGATGTCGCCCGCATCGCCATCGAGGAAGGCGCGTGGGGCTGCGGCTTGAGCACGCTCGAGGAAGCCCTGACACTGCGTGAAGCGGGCATCACCGCGCCGCTTCTGCTGCTCGGCGAACGCCAGGAAGCCGAACTCCCGTGGTGCGTGGAGCACGATCTCACCGTCTGCGTCAACGAACCCCACACTATCCGCAAACTCGCCCGCGTCGCGGCCGCCCGAAACAAGCGCGTGCCGGTGCACCTGAAAATCCACACCGGTATGAGCCGCTACGGCGTGCGTTGGGATGAAGCCTTGCCGCTCGTCGCACAGATCGTCGCCGAGAATGCCCTTCAGCTCGAAGGCGTCATGACCCACTTTTCGCAGTCCGACGAAGTGGACAAATCCTTCGCCAACCTGCAGCTCGCGCGCTTCCACGAAGTTCTCACCGCGCTCGCCGCGCGAAAAATTTCCGTGCCCCTCCGCCACGCCTGCAACAGCGGCGGGTTCCTTGACCTGCCGCACGCGCATTTTGACATGGTGCGCACTGGCATCCTGATGTTCGGCATTTTTCCCTCGACCGTCTGCCGCCAGATTCCAGGTATCGAGCCGGTGATGTCGGTGAAGGCGAAAATCGCCTCGCTCCAGAAGCTCAAGCCCGGCGAGGTCGTCGGCTACGGGATGCGCTACACCGCGCCGAGCGAACGCCGCATCGCCGTGCTGCCCATCGGCTACGGCGACGGTTTCCCACGCGTGCGCAACACCGGCTGCGCGCTCATCCATGGCAAACGTGCCCCGCTCATCGGCGGCATCGCGATGGACGCGCTCATGGTGGACGTGACCGCCATCCCCGAGGCGCAGTTGTGGGATGAAGCCGTGCTGATGGGCCGCCAAGGCAACGACGAGATCACGGTCCACGACATCGCCAAGTTGAAGAATTCCGTGAGCTACGACGTGCTGACCAACTGGCGCCTGCGCCTGCGCCGCAAGGCGGTGAATGGAGACACTCGTTTCATCCGCGCCTTAATTTGATTTGTGAAACTCCTTTTCTCCGAACACAAGCCGGACTACGGCCATTACATCTTTCCCTACGCCATCTGGGCCGTGCCGGAACGCGGGGAGACGCCCGCCG
>JAFMIX010000214.1 GCA_017853785.1 Verrucomicrobiales bacterium | reverse complement strand
CACCTTGGCGAAGGCGACGCGGGGGTTGGCGACGCGGATGAGAACCTTCTTGGACGTGGTGATCTTCGTGTGGACGAGGATGGCGCTGGCGGCGCTGGCCTCGGCTTGCGCGAGATAGTTATCGTTCTCCGCGAATGTGAGGTCGCCGACTTGGGCGGTGGCCGCCGGGGCGAACCGGTGCAGCTTCACGGTGGCATCACCGCCGACTTCGCCGTCGAGGCGTCGGGCGATTTCAGCGGCGGTGTAGGACTGGTGGGGTTCGTGGCGCAACGGAGCAAACTATAAAGTGCGCGGCCTTCAATTCAATCTCCAACTTGCGCCGCCGGCATGGCGGGTTGCAATTTGGTGGACAGTTGCGGGGTGAAAGTGTGAGCTATGGGCCGCACGAATGAATATAAACACTGACTTCCGCCGTGACCGTCCCGGGTTGGCGGGCGGATTTTTGGCCGCGGGAGCGCGCGGGTTGGCCGCAGGAAAACAGCAACTTTACGGGGGTTTCGGTTTTTGATTCTCCAGTTATGCCGCAATTTTCCTACAAAGCCCGCCGTCGTTCCGGAGAAGTCGTGACAGGCGTGCTCGAAGTGCCGGACCGGACCGCCGCGCTCGCGCAGATCGAGCGGCTGGGGTTGTTTCCGGTGGCGGTGGACGCCAGCAAGGGCGGGGTGGCGCCGCCGGGAGTGGCGGCCCCGACGGCGCGGCGGAGTTGGAAGGAGAGTTTGCCGCCGACGTTGCGGGTGTATTTCACGAAGCAGCGGGCGCCGAAGATGCAGGAGCTGGCGACTTACACGCAGCAGCTGGCGAACCTGCTGAATTCGGGGATGCCGCTCACGGTGGCGCTGAACAGCATGACGCACCTGGAGAGCAAGGGTATTCCGGCGGACATCAGCAAACAGCTCAAGCAGGAGGTCATGGAGGGGCGCGGGCTTTCGGACGCCATGGCGAAGCAGCCGGTGGTTTTCTCGGAACTGTATGTGAACATGGTGCGCGCCGGTGAATCCAGCGGCGCGTTGGTGGATGTGCTCCGGCGGTTGGCGGATCACTACAACCGCTTCGCGGAGGTGCAGGCGAAGTTCAAGTCGGCGATGATCTATCCGGCGCTGGTCTGCTGCGTGGGGATCTTGATCATCGCGTTCTTCATTTTCTTCATGCTGCCGAAGTTCATGGAGATGTTCAGCGGGTTCAGCATGCAGCTGCCTTTGCCTACGCGGCTGCTGATGAAGTTGAGCGGTGCGGTGACCGGCTATTGGTGGCTGGGCGCCTTGATGGTGATCGCGGCCGCCGTGATTTTTAAACGGTTTTCGGCGACAGAAGGGGGCAAGCGCAAGATGGACGAGTTGAAGATGAAGCTGCCGATTTTCGGAAAGGTGAACAAATTGAATCTGTTCGGGCAGTTCGCGCGGGTGCTGGCGACGTTGCTCAAGAACGGCGTGCCGGTCTTGAACGCGCTGAAGATCACGGAGCAGATCATCCCCAACCGGATTGTGAAGGAGGCCATCGCCAAGACGCGCGAAGCGGTGACGGACGGCAAGACGCTGGCGCAGCCGCTGGCGGCGAGCCGGGTGTTCCCGCAGTTGATGGTGGACTTGGTGAAGATCGGCGAAGAGACCGGCGACGTGCCGGGCGCGCTGGCAAATCTGGCGGAGACTTACGAGAGCGAGTTGCAGATCGGATTGCGCGTGATGATGGGCTTGATTGAGCCGCTGCTGATCATCGCGATGGCGGTGGGCGTTGGCTTCCTGTTGTTGAGCATTCTGTTGCCGATGTTTAACCTGATTTCGAGCATCAGCGGCTCCAGTGGTCCGGGCGGTTCCCGATGAAAATTTTCCTCCAGCGGTCAGCAGGCCGCAGCGCGCCCGGGTGGCGCGGCGGCTTCACGCTCATCGAAATCATGGTGGTGGTGGCGGTGATGGGATTGATCATGGCCATGGGGCTGCCAGCGGTCATCGGCGGGCTGAAGCAGGAAGGGATGCGGCGGGCGGTGAACGACGTGGTGGAAGGCTGCCGGCAGGCGCGGTCGCAGGCGGTCATGAGCGGCACGGTAGCGGAGCTGCGCTATGCGCCGCAGGCGCGGACCTTGAGCGCGGGCAGCTTCAGTGCGCAATTGCCGGAGGACATCGCGGTGGAGATGTGGGATGTGAATTTGATCGAGTGCAAAGATGCGGAGGAGGCGAAGGTGCGATTTTATCCGAACGGGATGTGTGATGAGATGACGGTGATCCTGCGTTCCGACAAAGGCGATTGGAAAAAAATCACGCTGGAGATCACGACGGGGCGGTCCACGGTGGGAGGCGTAAGATGAGAATCCAGAATCCAGAATCCAGAATCCAGAAGCCTTCGGGCGTCCGGGCTTTCTCCCTGCTGGAGGTGATGGTGGCGACGGTGATTTTTTTCACGGCGACGTTCGCGATTTTGCAACTGGTTTCGATGACGCTTAAAAATGCCCGGGCGTTGCAGGTGAATGAGCCGAACGCGGGGATGCTCGCGGCGGAGCTGGCGATGACGAACTCGTTGGTGGAGGATCAGCGGACGGGCGACTTCAAAGATTCGTTTCCCGGATACACTTGGGGGCAGGATGTTTATCAGGTTTCCAGCAACGGGTTGTTCGAGGCGGACTTTGTCATCCAGCGGCGGGTGGGGCGTTCGACGGTGGAATCGCACATGAGCATCCTGCTATTTCGACCGCTGTCGCCGGCAGCGCCCATCCGGGGGACATTGCAATGAAAACCGGCGCACCGACCCGAGCGCGGGGCTTCACCTTGATCGAGGTGATGCTGGCGATGGCCATTCTCGGCGGCGTCATCGCGGCGATCTATTCGGTGTGGACGGGGATTGTGAAGGCTGCCAAGGTGGGGCAGGACGCCGCGGCGGCGGCGCACCGCGAGCGCATGGTGGTACGGGTGGTGGAAGACGCGCTGGCGGGCGCGCAGTTGTTTGTGGCGAATCCGCAATATTACAGTTTTGAGTTGGAGGGGGAGGGCCGGGGGGCGTTGAGCTTTGTGTCGAGTTTGCCCGAGTCGTTTCCGCGCAGCGGCAAGTTTGGCACGGCGACGATGCGCCGGGTGATTTTTTCCGTGGAGTCGGGCAACGGCTATTCCAAACGTCTGGTGTTGCGGCAGCATCCAATCCTCATGGAAATCGACGAGGATGAGCGCCTGCATCCGGTGGTGCTGGCGGAGAGCGTGAAAAAGTTTTCCGTGGAGGTCTGGGATCCTACCGCCAAGGAATGGGCGGATACCTGGCTGCTGACCAATCAACTGCCGAAGATGGTGCGGGTGTCGGTGCAGTTGGATTATGCGGGGACGCGCGGAGTGAGCACGTCGCCGCTGTTGACCACGGTGGTGGGGCTGCCCACGGACGGGGTGCAGCCGAACTGGCAGATGCCGACGGTGACCGGCGGGGGTCCGCAGAATCCGCGCGGCCCGCGCAATCCGCAGCCGCAACCGATCCAGCCCACGCCGCGGCCGCCGCGTAACCGTTAAGCTCCATGAAGATCATTCTCAATCGCCGGCGGAGCGGCATCGCGCTGATCATCGTGATGGTAACGATCTTTGTGTTGGCGGCGCTGGCGGGGGCGTTTGCGTTGTCGATGAAGGTGGAGACGAAGCTGGCGCGCAATTCGACTTCCGAACTGGAGATGGAATGGCTGGGGCGTTCGGGGGTGGAACTGGCGCGATACGTTCTCGCCTTGCAGCTCAACGTGCCGGATGAGCCTTATGATGCTTTGAATCAAGTCTGGGCGGGCGGCCCGGGCGGGATGAGCACCTCCAACAGCCCCTTGGCGAACATCTCCCTGAAGAACCACAGGCTCGGCAACGGCACCTACTCCGTGACCATCACCGATCTGGAGCGGAAGCTGAACATCAACGCAGCGGCCAACAGCCCGGAGATATTGCAGCAGGCATTCATCCTGATGGGAGCTGACGCGGGCGAGGCTTCCCAGGTCATCGCGGCGATCCAGGACTGGATCGATGCTGATGACGACCCGCACATCGGCGGCACGGAGAGTTCGTATTATCAAGGGCTGCAACCGCCTTATCTCGCGAAGAACGGGCCGATCGATGACATTTCAGAACTCTTGCTCATCCGGGGCGTGACGCCCGAAATGTATTGGGGCAGCAATCCCGGTGGGGCGCCGGTGGCGGCGGACTCCGCCGGGTTGCCGCCGCCGCCGGCCTATTCCGTGGGGTTGGTGAATCTGTTCACGCC
>JAFMIX010000213.1 GCA_017853785.1 Verrucomicrobiales bacterium | reverse complement strand
GCGATCAATGCCACGGGACTGGCCACGAGCATCGTCACCCCGTTGCTGACGCCCGAGGAGATCGACAAGGCAGTCAAGAAGACCGTGAAATACCGCGCTCCCGGTCAATAACCAAAAACAGCCACGGCCGCATGCAAACAAAAGTTTTACCATGAGCAAAAACCCATTGCTACGCACGGCCGTAGTGTTGTTGACAATGTTGTGGTGGCCAAACGCCTCGCGGGCCGCAGATCAACCAAAACCCAATGCCTACGCTTTATCTGCGTTCAAGATTCCTCGAAAAATCACACCTTATACGCTGCCGGAAAACTGGCCGATTCACTTCGATCGACCGGTCACCAACCTGGCGCCAAGCAATGCGAAATCCAAGGTCGTGGTCATCGGCACCGGAAACCCCGTACCCAATCCTTACCGCAATGGCCCGGCGCTTGCCGTGGTCGTGAACGAGTACCCCTATTTCGTTGATGCCGGCGAGGGCATCTGGCGCGGCATCTCGCACGCGATACTCTGGCAGGGCGAAGATCTCCAGGACTCATTCCTGCCCAATAAATTAAAGTATCTGTTTATCACGCATTTACATGAAGATCACACGGTAGGCATTCCCTCCTTCATTTTTAATCCCTACAAGTTCCATTCCACCACGGATAAGGCCATCTTTGGCCCGCCGGGCATCAAGGACATGGTCGGTCACATCGTGGCTGCATGGAGGAAGGACGTGGACGAAATGATGACGAGTCACAAGTGGAGTGCCGCCGGATCACGCGCAACGGCAACGGATGTCTCTGACGAAGGGGTGATTTTCAAGGATGCCAACATCAAGGTCGAAGCCTTTCGAACCCTGCATGGTGCGTTTGCCTGCAACCTCGCCTACCGATTTAGCACGCCGGATCGTATCTTTGCCTTTGGCGGTGACGGCATTTATTCCGAAGGGTTGGTGGCAGCCGCACGCGGCGCCGACATCCTTTTCATGGAGGCGGTGACCGAGGAAGGCATTGCCTCCGCCCCCTGGGGGGGGAACACGGTGGAGGAAAAGAAAAAGACAATATTAAGCTATCATCTTCCCCCAAAAGATCTTGTCCGGGTAAAGGAGGAATCAGGGGTGAAGTCCATCGTGTTAATCCATGAACAATACTACTCGAAGCCGGAAGACTATCGCCGCGAGGCATTGCTCGATGAAATCAAGAGGGCCGGAATGAAAGGCCCTATCCATTCGGCGATTGATGGCGATATTTACTGAATTTGCGGGCCTCGCAATGTAGTGCACTGATTAGCTGGAGACCCTGGGGAAAAGGTGAAATAAGAGCTTACCGCTGCGCAGTCATGACCAACACATTCAATGGCATCAATGCCCTGGCCTTCATGGCCGCGCTGCTGGTTCTGGGCGTGGCGCTGCGTTCGCGGTTCACCTTGCTTCAGCGGGGTCTCCTTCCGGCCAGTCTTATCGGCGGCGCGATCGGGTTTTTTTTGATCAATTCAAACCTGAGCTTCGGATTTCATAGCGATGACTATGTCGTCCCGGCGTTTCACTTCTTCACGCTAAGCTTCATGGCGCTGCTGTTGGCCGGAGGCGAAAGTGGTGCGGCAGGCGGCGCAGCGCGTGGTGGCTGGTGGATGACCATCGGCTGGTTGACCTTGTTTGTCACCCAAGCGTTGGTCGGACTCCTGGTCATCACGGTCTATAAGGGCGCGGGAGGGGCACCGCTGTCTGATTTTCTAGGCATGGCGGCGCCCAATGGATTCTGCCAGGGAGCGGGGCAGGCCATCGCCATCGGTCAACAATGGCAGTCGCAATTCAAGATCGATCAGGCGGTCAACTTTGGACTGATCTACGCCTCAATCGGCTTCTTCGCCTCTTTCCTCTTCGGGGTGCCGGCGGCACGCTGGGCGATCCGCAAGGGGCTGCACTCAAATACGCTGGCGCGTCTGGACGAAGTTTACCTCCGCGGCCTTTATCCGCCGGTCGAACGACCTTCCTTGGGGCAGCAGGTCACGCATTCGGCTAATATCGATAGTCTGGCTTACAGCTTGGGTCTCCTCGGCGTTGCTTATCTGCTGACCAATCAGTTCCTGGGCGTGATGCAGCCGCTGACCGCGGCGTTGTCGCTCGGCGGCGTCCGCATCGGCGTGCTCTTTTCGCACGACATGTTCTTCGTGCACGGGATGGTCTGCTGCCTCTTGCTGCGGGCTGCTTTGGACCGGATGGGCTACGGGCATTTGATTGACGGAGAAACGATGAAGCGGATCACCGGGACCGCCGTCGACTGCATGCTGATCGCCAGCATCTTGAGCGTGAACTTCGGTCTGCTGACCCGTTTTTTTGTGCCGATTATGTTGATCTCGATTGCTAGCATCGCTGTCACTGCGGGGATGTGCTACTTCTTCAGCCGGGGTTTGAGCAAGCTGCAGCCGGAACGGGCCATAACGTTGTTCGGGATAGGCATGGGCACGACGGGCAGCGGCTTTTTGCTATTGCGCATGATGGACCCAAACCTCACCACTTCGGTCGCCCGGGAGCTGGCATTCTTTGCCATCGCGTTGACTTTTGTAGGCACTCACCTGTTGTATTTGCTGGAGCCCATTCTGCCGTCTTTTTCAATTGGCTCCATTGTGGCCATTTATGCCGCCCACATGGTGCTGGGGATGCCGTTGTGGTGGTGGTTCGCCCGCCGGGCATGAGCGGGGCGCAGGGGAAAATTCACCGGCATCCGGGAGGGGATGTTTGTGGATACTTACGAAAAGGTGAAATAAGACCCTACCGCTGCACGGTTGTGACCAACACATTCAATGGTATCAATGCCTTGGCTTTCATGGCCGCGCTGCTCGGCGTGGCGCGGTGTTCGCGGTTCGCCTTGCTTCAGCGGGGTCTCCTTCCGGCCGGCCTGATCGGCGGCGCGCTGGCATCTCAAAGGCTGCACGCTTGTCAGCCGGCTCAGGCTGTCAGTAATGCGTGCGAGCTTTCCTTTGATGATATTGCTACGCTTGACCATGCTTAATGTCTTTCTCTCCCTCGGCGCGATCACCCTGGTGGGTAGCGGCCTTCAGAGGGTGTTTCCCGATTGGAACATCGAAGAGTTCCGCAAATCCATCAACAAGCTCGTCCTTTATGTCCTGCTCCCGGCCCTGATTTTCAAGGTCATCTACACCTCCGATCTCGAGGGCGTGCTCTATCAGGTACCGCTCGCCGCGGCTGCCGGTATCGCTGGATGCCTGTCGGTGGCATGGCTTGTGTTCCGCTGGATGCCGCTGGACCGCAAGTCGAAGGGCGCGTTGATACTGGCGTGCGCCTTTGGCAATGTCACCTACTTGGGACTTCCGGTGCTGCAGGGCATTTTTCCCGCTCATTCATCTGATATCGCCAAGGTGGCTATTCTCTGCGAAGTCACGGTGGCGCCGCTCAACTTGATTGTCGGATCGCTGCTAGCCATGCGGTTCAGCGAACAGCAGGGTGTCAACTTGCGGCAGAGCCTGAAGCAAGTCATTCAGCTGCCGCCCCTCTGGACACTCGCGGCGGCGCTGCTGTGCAAGCAGCTTGAAGTGCCCGTGCCCGAATTCATCCTGCACGGCGCCGCCGTTCTTGGCAGCGCCGTGTCGGGATTGATGATCCTGTCCTTGGGCATGGCGCTGCGCTTCGACCGGCTCGAATACCTCGGTCCCATGCTCAGCGTCAGCGGCATCAAACTCCTGGTATCGCCCCTGATCGTCTTTGCCGCCGCCAGGTTGCTCGCCATGCACGTGCCGTACTTCGAGGCCGTCACGCTCGAAGGCGCAATGCCCAGCCAGTTGCTGACCATCGTGATAGCCGACCGATTCAATCTCGACAGCAAACTGCTGGCCCGAGCAATCGCCATCAATACCGTTCTCGCGTTCGTGACCATTCCGTTGGTTCGGACACTGCTGTTCCCCTAGAGCCTGTCATGCACTTTGGGCGAGCGGTGGTTTTTAGTTGAGGTGATGCAAGTATTTTAGGCTGGTGCCTTTACACTGGATGTGGGAAAAACTGGGGATGAAGAAAGTCCGAGAAAATTATTCCAGCGATATGAGCGACGAAGAGTGGGCGTTCTGCGCGCCCCACAAGACCTACGCCAGGGCGGTTTTTCGCAAGGCGCTTTGGACACCGTTGGAAAGCAATTTCCTAGCAGCCAGCCGCGTCATCTCCACGGCGTTCCGGTTCGGCGCGATTCCCCCCTCAGCGACAGTGGTGCAAGCCGCGCGCGGGGT
>JAFMIX010000212.1 GCA_017853785.1 Verrucomicrobiales bacterium | reverse complement strand
CGGCGCGATCGGACCGGCAACAGCGGGCTACATTGCGCGAGCCATTGACCGCGCCACCGAACAGAACTTCCAATGTCTCGTCATCCAGCTCGATACTCCCGGCGGCCTGCTGGACTCGACCAAGGACATCGTTCAGAAGTTTTACGCCGCGAAAATCCCCCTCGTGGTCTACGTCGCCCCGGCGGGCGCGAACGCCGGCAGTGCGGGGTGCTTCATCACGCTGGCGGCGGACGTGGCGGCCATGTCCCCGACGACCAGCATTGGGGCGGCGCATCCGGTGGCCATCGGCGGCAGCCCGATCGGTGGCGAGGAAAAGACCGATAGCACGATGAAGCAGAAGCTGGAGAATTATTCCGTAAGCTTCATTGAATCCATTGCTGCCAAGCGTGGGCGCAACGTGGAATGGGCAAAATCCTCCGTCAAGGATAGCGCGGCGATCACTTCCGAAAAAGCGCTGGAGTTGAAAGTCATTGATCTCATTGCCAAGGATTTGCCGGATTTGCTCCAGCAACTGGATGGTCGCGAGATCAACGGGCAGAAGCTGCAAACGGCCGGGGCCGTTGCTGTGCCCATCCCGATGGTGGCCCGGGAAAAGGTTTTCCAACTGCTTTGGCGTCCAGAGGTGATGTTCATCCTGATGCTGATCGCCATCTACGGCATCATCGGCGAAATGAGCAACCCAGGTGTCATCCTGCCGGGCGTGGCGGGCGGAATTGCCTTGATACTCGCCCTTTACATGTCGGCGATCCTGCCAATCAACGTCGCGGGGCTGGCGCTGATCGGCCTGGCGCTGATATTGTTTACTATAGATGTTTTCGCCCCTTCGCATGGCGTTTTGACGGCGGGGGGCATCATTGCTTTTTTCCTGGGTGGGCTGATGCTGTTTGACCGAGCGGAGCCGGCATTCCGGTTGTCCTTGGCGGTCATCATTCCCGCAACGCTGGTAACAGCGGCGTTTTTCCTCTTCGTGGTGGGCGCCGGTTGGCGCGCCCGACGACTGCCGGTACGCGCCGGACGCGAAACGATGCTGGGTCAGATCGTGCCGACGGTGATGCGGATTGACGACGGCGGAGGAAAGGTATTTGTTGAAGGCGAATATTGGAATGCAGTGAGCGCAACGCCAGTCGAGAAAGGCATGCCTGTGGAAATCGTCGCCATCGATGGATTAACGCTGAAAGTCAAACCGAAAAACTGAAGGACATATTTATGAACGAGATTTTTAATTTGATAGGCAAACTGGGGCCAACAGTGGTGGTTTTGATTCTGTTGGGGGTGTTCATTCTGCCGCAGTCCATGCGCATCCTGCGCGAATACGAGCGGGGCGTCATCTTCCGGCTCGGCAAATTGCAGGGTGCAAAAGGTCCGGGGCTCATTTTTTTGATTCCGATCGTGGACAAGATGGTGCGGATGGATTTGCGCGTGGTGACGATTGATGTGGCCAAACAGGAAGTCATGACCCGGGACAACGTGCCGGCCACAGTGGACGCGGTGGTGTATTTTCGCGTCGTGGATGCGAACGCGGCCGTGGTGAAGGTGGAGAATTACTGGAAAGCCACTTCACTCATCGCGCAGACGACGTTGCGCAGCGTTCTAGGGCAGGCGCCGTTGGACGATCTGCTGTCGCAGCGGGACAGCATCAACCTGAAGTTGCAGGAAATCATCGACCGCCAGACCGAACCGTGGGGCATCAAGGTCACGGCGGTGGAGGTGAAGGACGTGGCATTGCCAGACAGCATGAAGCGCGCGATGGCCAAGCAGGCAGAAGCCGAACGCGAGCGGCGCGCGAAGGTCGTGAACGCCGAGGGCGAATTCCAAGCTGCTGAAAAGATGGTGCAAGCCGCTGCGATGATCGCGACCGAGCCGATTGCCTTGCAATTGCGTTACTTGCAGACCATGCGCGAGATGGCAAGCGAACACAACACGACGACCTTCCTGCCGCTGCCGATTGATTTGTTTTCGGCGTTTTTAAAGAAGTGATCCGTTCCCAAGTTTTCAACCAACATGCCTATTTACGAATACGAACTATGTGAAGGTGATTGCAAGGTGTGTGGAGGCAAGTTCACGCTGCGCCGGCCGTTGAGCGCAAAGGAATTGACCCACTGCCCGGCATGCAAAAAACCGGTCCGCAAACTGATTTCTGGCTTCAGTTCGCCCCAAAAACTCAAGCCCCTGTCCATTTCCGACGCCAAGAAAGCGGGCTTCACCGTGCTCAAACGCCTCGGCAAGGGCGAATACGAGCGTCAGTGAGCTTATGCCCCCTGCCCAGCTGTTAGCGCCCGGTTTTGGCCCTGAAAGCTCTTGCGCACCGCAGGGTGTTTCATGCTTTTCATTCAAAGTTCTTGAATTTCACCAGCATCCCTGAGATGATGACGGGAGTTCGGTGTTCTGGGAGTTTCTTACGGCAGAGTAAAACCGCAGAATCAGTGCCTCGCGTCATCAGGGAGTTGCTATTGGGAGGCGGTAGGCGGCGGCGAATCCTGAGAAAAACGTGGCGGGTTAATAATTCCGAACCAGAAAGCGGTTCAAGTGTCAAAGTGCCGGTGTCATAGAAGATGAAATCACGAAAGTCCATCAGCGTCATCGCCAACAAACGGGCGCGTAGCAAGTCCCTTGTTCCCAAAGTCAAGGTGGGGGTCGCTCGTAAACCGGTGAAACAGCCGTCTGCGAAGTCGAAAGACAAATCCGTCGCAGGCAAAAACCAACCCAGCAAGCTAGACAAACCCGCTCTTTCGTCGGTTGCAATGCCCGGCAACGGTCACCTCATCGCCGGAGCCCCCGTCAAAGCCGCCGATTCAGCCGAAGTCATCAAGAAGCTCGTCCATCTCGCTCATGAGCGGGGTTATCTGACCTACGACGATATCAACGACGCGCTGCCCGACGATCTAACGCCTGACGATCTCGACGAGATCTACACCAAGCTCAAGAATCTCGACATCGAGATTGTCGACAACGCCGAGGAATCACGCTCCAAGCAACAACCCGAGCAGCCCGAGGAGGAGGAAGTTGCCGACCGCAGCCGCCTTGATATTTTGGACGATCCAGTGCGGATGTATATGAGCCAGATGGGCAAGGTGCCCCTGCTCACCCGGGAACAGGAAGTCGAGATCTGCCAGCGCATCGAGGTCGCCGAGGTGGAGATGAAGCGCATCATCTACAGCTTCGGATTCGCCGCGAAGGAGCATGTCGCTCTTGCCGAAAAACTGCTATCCGAGCCGCCCAAGGAACGTTTCGACCGCGTGATCGTCGATAAAAAAGTCGCCAGCCGCGACCAGCACCTCAAGGATCTGCGCCGGCTGGTGAAAAAAGTCCGCGAAATGGATCAGCGTGCGGACGAAAAATACAACGCCTGTCAGAAAGCCCCGAACAAATCGCGCCGCAACCGCCTCGGAGCTGATTTCAAGAAGATTGATCGCAAGCTCCAAGTCTCCTTCGCCAAATTCTTTTACAAACAGAAAGTGTTGGAGGAAATGATTGTCGTTGCGGAAAACGTGCATGACAAATTTCAGACCAGCTTGCGCCACATCGCCGAACTAGAATCCCACCGGAAATCCGCCGAACAACAGGCCCAGATCATGGCCGAGCGTAAAAACATTCGGGCCTTGGAACAATTCGTCCGGATGCCGGTCGAGGAATACCTCAAGTCCTCCGGTCTCCTGAAAAAAGCCGCCGAACAGGCGCACCTGGCCAAGACCCACATGGCTGAGGCCAACCTTCGCCTCGTCATATCCGTTGCCAAGAAATACACCAACCGCGGCCAGTCATTCCTCGACTTGATCCAGGAAGGCAACATCGGCTTGATGAAGGGCGTGGAGAAATTCGAATACCGCCGGGGCTACAAGTTTTCTACTTACGCCATCTGGTGGATCCGTCAGGCCATCACCCGTTCGATTGCCGATCAGGCCCGCACCATCCGTATCCCGGTGCACATGATCGAGATCATCAACAAACTTTGGCGCACCCAGAAGCACCTGATGCAGGAACTCGGTCGGGAGCCAACGCCCGAAGAATTGGCCGATGAAATGCACCTGCCGGTCGAGCGCGTAAATTCGCTGCTCAAGATGGCGCAACAAACCGTCTCGCTCCACGCCCCCGTCGGCGATGGCGACGAAGTCAGCTTCGGTGATTTCATCGAAGACAAGTCCGCGGAGAATCCCTCCGACGTGACTAGCTACAGCCTGTTGAAGGAAACTTTGAAGGATGTGCTCACCACCTTAACTGAACGCGAGCGGAACATTC
>JAFMIX010000211.1 GCA_017853785.1 Verrucomicrobiales bacterium | reverse complement strand
GCGTAAGCCAGCAGATTTACAGTCTGCCCCCGTTGGCCACTTGGGTAACCTACCATTCCAAAAACCGACTCTACAAAGTCCGCCAAAACACATGGAGTTAGTGCCGGACCGGGGGTGCATTCTGCAAAAAATAACTCCGGCGGCAAGCCTATTCGCGCCGGGCGCGCAGCCGCTTCCTTCCGAAATCCCCAGTTGCAGCTTATTTCGGTCAGATTGAAGGCTGGGGCTACCAAGTTTGGGGGATCGGCAGGCTGCCAGCACGGCCACCCACCAACAATAACCCCGACAGCGCAATTGGACCAAAGGCAAAAAAAGTCAACTCGCCGAAAACTATCCCGCGGCAAACGGAAGCCCCACGATGATCGCCGGACTCGGGCCGGAGCACGTCTGCCATTGCAGTTCCGCGCCGAGCTGGTTCGTTTCTTTGCGGACGTAGCCGAGGGCGAGGTTCGCCTGGCAAGCAGGTGAATAGACGGCGCCGGTCACGAACCCGACCTCCTTGCCGGCAGCGAAGAGTTTTTCGCCCCGCGCAGGCAGGGTTTCCAAGCCATCGGCCAGCCGCAGGCCGCGCAATGCCCGGGTCACCTGTCCAAAGCTGTGGACGCGATTGATGACCTCCTGACCGATATAGCAGCCTTTCTGGTAGCTGACGGCGCGGTTCTCGATGCCACATTCGAGCGGCAGGTTGGTCTCGTCCATGTCCGCACCGTAACGCGGGATGCCCGCCTCGATGCGCGCGATTTCCAAGGCGTCCCAGCCTGCCGCGCGGCCGCCAAGCGGGGCAGCGGCGGTGAGAAGTTGTGCCGCGACGGTGGCGAGCGCAGTCACGGGCACGAACACATCAAAGCCCGTCGTGCCGATCCGGGGCTGGTTCATCAGATAGATTTCCCCAAGCGCCGCCTCGGAAATTTTATTGAAGCGGAAAGGCACGGGCGGAATTTCGCCGGCCCAGCCGAGGGCGCGGATGACGGCAGCGGCCTGCGGGCCTTGCACGCTCAACAGGCCGTAGTGCGGCGCGGCGTCAATGAGTTGCACGTCGTCGGCAACGAGATATTTTTCCAGTCGCTGCGAAACAGCCGCGGTCAGGCCCGGCTCGAAATCGAGGAGCAATTCATCCGCCAGATTGTAAAGGTTCAGGTCGCTCTGCATCTTGCCCTTGGCGGTGGTCAGCGCCGCGTAACAACCAGCGCAGGGCGGCAAATCCTTCACATTATTGGTGACCTGACCGTGGAGAAACCGCACGCGGTCGGCCCCGGTCAGGCACAGGCGGGAACGAAAACTCAAATCCAAAACGCCCGCCGTGGTGCGCAGCGCAGCGTGCTCGGCCAACGCATCGCCGTAATGCGCGACGACCTCGCAGCCGTTGACGGCGGTGAACTGCGCGGCGTTGGCGCGGTGAAATTCATGGAGCGGGAGCACCTTCATGGCGGCGGCGGCACGCTAGACCGGGACGATAGCCGTCCAGCAGGTGGTGCCGAACTGCGATTTGAATTTTTCCACCGCAGCCTCCGCCGTGGCGGCGGTGGGGAAGATGGCGAAGGTCGTGGAACCACTGCCGGACATGAGCGCGACGGGCGCACCGTGGGCTCGCAGGAATTCCTGGTAGAGGGCAAGCACGGGGTATTTGTCGAGCGCGGGCGCTTCGAGCGAATTGTAGAATTCGGGCGCGGCGGCGGGGAGCGGGGCGGTCTGGAGCAAGCTGATCAGTTGCTGCGCGCGGCCCGGAGTGCCGTTCAGCGCGGCGGGAAAGCGGGCGAGTTCGCGGTAGGCCCATGGGGTCGAGATGCCAAAACCGGGATGGATGAGCAGAAAGCTCGCACCACGCAGCGCGGGGAAGGCGGCGACGGGGGAGATGTTTTCGCCGCGGCCGGTGGCCAGCGCGGGTTGGGATTGCAGGAAGAAATTCACGTCCGAGCCGAGCGTGGCGGCAATCGCGTGCAGTTGGTCGACCGAAAGGGGGCGGTCAAAAAGCTCGTTGAGGCCGAGCAGCGTGGTGGCGGCATTGCCGCTGCCGCCGCCGAGGCCGGCGGCCATGGGGATTTTCTTTTCGAGATGCAGCCGGACGCCGGCGGAAATCTTTGCGGTCTCAAGAAATTTGCTGGCGGCGCGATGCACGAGATTAGTCGCGTCGGTGGGCAGGCTGGGTTCGCTGCAGGTCAGCGCGACGCCGGTGGCGGTGCGGGCGAAGCTGATGTGATCGCAGAGGTTGACGGGGTGGAAGACCGTTTCGAGCGCGTGAAAGCCGTCGGGCCGTTTGCCGAGGATGTTCAGCAGCAGGTTGACTTTGCAGGGCGATGGTTTTTCCAGTGTCATCGGCAAAAAAAAGCGCCAGCGGGAAAGGCTTCCGCGATGGCGCAAGTCGGGCCGCTCCCGGGAGCGGAAGTCAGTTGCCAAAAATACTGAACCGGCTGCCGGGGATGAACGGGGCCACATCGCCGCCGCTCATGCCGACATTGCTGTCGGTCTCCAAAGTGGAATCGCCGCCGAGAATGCCGGGGCGATAGCTGTCCGGATAAGCAGTGTGCGCCGCGACATAACGGGTGGCGAGGGGTTCATAGCCGATCGGGTTGGACTGATTGGGGAAGGGGCAGGTGATGATCTCCCACAAGCCGAGGCCGGTGCGGGCGAGCGTGCGGTTCATGCCGCGGACGACGCCGGTGGTGTAGCCTGCCTCGGGGGAATCAAAAATGGTGGTTTGTTCGATGCTCCGGCGCATTTCGCCGCCGCGAAAGATTTCCATGGAGTTGCTGAGGCCGCGGCCGAGCTTCTGTTCCGGTCCGGCGCAACCGACCACGAAGCCGGCCAGAGCGACGCAACCAAGGAGGGAGAAAAGGGAGTGACGCATAAAATGATTGACGGCGTGAAACTAGCGCGATTCACCCATTTGTAAAGGCCGTTTTCGGGAGCGACCGGCAGGGGTTTTAATCCCCGCTGGCGGCTTTGCGGTTACGCTCCTGCCGCTCCCAATACCACGCGATCCAAACGCTGATTTCATAGAGCAGATACAGCGGCACCGCCATCATGACCTGGGTGATGACTTCCGGCGTGGTCAGCAGGCCGCCGAGCACAAGGACGATGACGATCATGTAACGCCACATTTTCCGGAGCGAGGAGTAGCTCAGGACGCCCAACTTGACCAGCGTGAGCAGCACCACGGGCAGCTCAAAGCCCAGCCCCATGCCCAGCATGAATTTGCACACAAAGCTGATGTATTCCTCCGCCTTCCATTGGAACGCCCCAAAGCCGAGCCAGTGGGAATACATCTGGGAGGCCGCCAATGCCACCGGCATGAGGACGAAGTAGCAGAAAGACACGCCGAGAAAGAACAGCCCGGCGCCAAAAGCGATCGCGCGGAAAATATACTTCTTCTCGCGCATCCGCAGCGCGGGAAAAACGAACGTGATGAAAAAATAAAAGACAAACGGCGCGCCCAGCACCATGCCCCCATACAGCGCGGTCTGGAAGGCCACCACGAACCCGCCGGCGGGACTCAAGTTGATCAAGTCAATCTTGAGCTTTTGCATGGTGGCGATGGCGGCGGGGTCGGGGTCGACGCGCCAGCCGAGGACATGGTTCGTGCCCAGTGTCAGCGGCTCGATCTGCACGGCCACAAAGCGGTTGGACCCGAGTCCGAGGCTGCCTTGCTGCACCGGCGTGAGGTGCACCACGCCCAGCCGGTTGGTGCCGTAACTGACAGTGACAATCTGGTTCGTGCCGGGGAAGCTGACCTTGGCGCGGTCCAGCGGCCATTTGAGAATGCCGACGACGTAATTGCCCGCGATGAGGCAAAGCAACATCGCCAAAGCCAACGCCACCACGCTCTTCACGAGCACCCAGCGGAAATCTTCCAGGTGATCGAGAAAGGATTTTACCGGACCGCCCTCGGAATCGACATCCGGACGGTCCGCCTCGGGGTCATAAGCCATGGCCGGGAGCGGGCGGTAGGATCAGGCTTTGGGCTGCGTAGAGGTATCGGCCGCCGGGGTGGAAGACTGGGCCTGCCGGGTTTCCGGGGGCAACTTCCGCTGGAGCGGAGTCGAAGTATCATCGGCGGCGTTGTGGATCTCTTCGGTGACTTCCCGGGTGGCTTTTTTGAATTCCTTGATGCCGGTGCCCAGCCCCTTCGCCAATTCGGGCAGTTTCTTAGCGCCAAACAAAATCAGCACCACCGCGAGAATCAAAATGATCTCCCAGCCACCAAGCATTCCGGCAAATAGCGCCCAACTTGGTAACGATTTACTTTTCAC
>JAFMIX010000210.1 GCA_017853785.1 Verrucomicrobiales bacterium | reverse complement strand
AGAGCCGGCCTTGAGGGTCGGCCTTGAGCGATTGATCCGCCCGGAACACCGCCCGAAGCTGATCCGGGGTCTTGCGGTAAAAAGCCGCCACTTCGGGCAGACGTTCACCAAGAGCGCCGATCGCGCGCTCCCCATGAACAACACCCCCGAGCTGGATATTCGATGGAAATCCCGGAGGAAGGGACTGCTGCCCGAGGGCAGACAGGGTACCCGCCAGAACCAATAGAACTATTCGGAAGTTGCAACTGACGCGGCGACGAACGTTCATCTGTAAATTCCTGAAAAAGGGGGGCGGCTAGCGCTCAATCTGCCGCACCCGGTAAAAGACCTTAGCGCCGGTGGCATTAGTGTCGGAGAAGCTTTTGGACACGTCAATGGCCTTGTTGACGTAGTTATAGTTTGTCGTCAGCACACTCCAGTTGGTCAGGTCGGAACTTTTTTCCACGCGATAAGCCGTGCCGTAACCGGCCCTAACTTTAAAACCAGCCGTGTTCCCGGTCCACGATTCATCAGAAAAGCCAGGGGTAAAATCCACCGCCGCCATTTGCACCCGCATTTCCCGCCGGGCTTGGGCATAGAGCTCCGCAGCGGCGGGGTCGGAGACCAAGTTGTTGGTCTCGAGGGGATCAGCCGAAAGATTGAACAACTCGGTGTAGTTGGTATTGACCGGATAGACGATAAGCTTCGTGCTGGGCGAGCGGATTGCGGTGATGGTGGGGACGGTCCTCACGCCGGTATCAAGGGTGTACTGGTAGAACCACGTGCTCCGCCAATCCGCCGGCGGGTTGCCCTCCAGCAGCGGACGCCAACTGCGCCCCTGCATGCTGCCGGGAATCGACACGCCGGCGAAATCCAGGAACGTGGGCGCGAGATCAAGATTCAACACGACTTCGTCACGGACCACATTGGTCATGCCCAACGGCGGGTAGCGCACGATCAACGGAATGCGCAGGCTCTCCTCGTAGGCCGCGCGCTTGTCGCCCAGCCCGTGCTCTCCGAAGAGGTAACCGTTGTCGCTGGTGTAAACCACCATCGTATTGCTGGCCAGATTCAACCCGTCGAGGGTGTTCAGAATCCGCTCCACGTTTTGGTCCACGCCTTTGAGACATTCGAAATATTGCCGGATTTGGGCGTCGGTGGAACCGCCCGCCGTGGTGATGAATGACGCCAAGCAATTGGTGCCATTGACCGGCGGCACAATGGCATTAGTGGTGTAGAGACTATCCAGGTCCGCGCGGGGAATCTTGGGGTCGTGCGGCGACTTGTAACCGACCACGAGCACGAACGGATTGGCGACGTTGTTGGAGAGGTAATCCAACGCGTAGTCGGTCGTCAAATCGTCCACCCAATCGACAAAATTCGTCGCCTGCTTCACCCCATCCACATAAAAATTATTGGTGAAATAGTTTCCCTGACTGAGGAAGCTGGCGAAGCGCGTGAAGCCGGGCCGGGCGGTCTGCACGTTCATGTGCCACTTGCCCGCATAGAGCGTCTGGTAACCCTGACTTTGGAGCACTGAGGCATAGGTGACGGCGTTGGTCGGGAAGTCTAGTCCGTTGTGAACGATGCTATTGAGATGCCCATACTGACCGGTGAGGAAAATGGCGCGGGACGGGCTGCACACCGCAGTGGTCACGAAGGCGTTCCGGAAACGAACCCCCTCGCGCGCGAGCCGGTCCATGCCCGGGGTCTCGTTGGTGAACCAACTGAACCGCGCCTGACCGAGGGCGGCAAGTTCGCGCTGCACCACGCCCATCGCATCCCAGCGTTGGTCGTCGGTGATGATGAAGATGAAGTTGGGCGCGTTGGACCAAACCACCTGGGAAAGGCTGGCGGAACTGCCGGGATAATTCGTGTTGCCGGAATACACCGCGGAGACGGTGTTGGTCCCCAAGGGCAGATGGCTCACCGGGGAACTGCTGGCCTGATTTCCGACCAAGGGGACGGCGGCACCGAAGTTCACGCCGTTGGTCTTGAATTGCACCGAGCCGCCGCCCGGATCCGGCGTGACCGTGGCCGTGAAGAAAATGGTTTCGCCCAGGGCGCTGGGATTCCTAGAGGAAGCGAGTTGGGTGGTGGCGCTGTTGATCGCTCCGCCGACAGTTTGCACGGAGACGTCGTCGAAGCGCCAGTCGTCCAAACTCGCGGGGGAATCAAGCAGGCCAAAGGTGATGGTGTCAAACGCGTAAAACGGCACTTGCGACCCGGCGGTGTCGCTGTTGGTCAAGGACCAGTTGGCCCCGCCCGTCTGGCTGAAGGTGATGTCATTCCCCGAGGCGGTGCGCGTGACCTTCAGGGTATTGGTGTAGAGCGTGTTGTTGCTGAGGGCGCTGCTCTTGGTCGTGGTGCTACCCGGAGTTTCGGAGTTGGTGGTGCCGAGGCCCGCACTGATGGAGCCACTGCTGGGCTGAAGTTTCTGGTTCAGCTGCACCAAACTGTTTGTGGCGGCAAAGGTGCCGAAATATCCGTTGTAATTTGTGAAAGCGGGATTCGATGACCCGTGGTTGTCCCCCACCTGAACCCCCCCGGAATCGTAAAGCCCCACACGCAGCCGGTGGGCGTTGGCATTGGTGGTGATGATACCGGTGACTTTGTAGACGACGCGGAGCGTGATGGAATCGCCCACACTGTCCAACACCGTGTTGGTGAAGTAGGCCAGCAGTTGCACGTTGCCCCCGGCAGGATTCCAAGTGATGAACCCGGACTCATTGGTTGTGTCCAACGACGCCCCCGTTCCAGAGCGGAACCATCCCGCCGTGGAGGTGCCAGTGTTGTTATAGACCGTGACTTGCGCGAAGGCGGCAGGCGACGCAAACAGGCAAAGCATGCCCAGGATTATTCCGAGGAGGCTGGTGAGATTTCTTTGAGCAACAGACATAGGGAGCGGGTTTGTGTGGCGGTCGGCAATCAAGCGGCCAGAGGCCACAGCCGGCAATGATCAATAAATCCAAGATGCGGTAGCGGCGTTCGCGTTCAGATACTGAACCCCAACGGCAGGATCGTAATTTCGGCTCCAGCGCAATTCCCACAACTTGGGCAATTTCACAGTTCTAGCGGAACCATCCATGAAGCAAGCGTTGATTGCCTTGCCGTGGCGAGCCATCGTGAACCAGCCGATCTCGGCTCCGGCACTGCCGGCCGGATCAGTCGCTTGGGCGGGGTCGTCACCCTTGCCGTCCAGCCCGGCGGCGGGAGGGCGCAGTGCCACAAGTGGAGAATTCTGGTCGGGCTGATAACCAGGGCCGCCGCCCCGCCATTTGCAGTCCAACATCAGCGGCGTCTCTGTCGGGTAGCGCACGTTGTCCATTTTTGCCCAGCAGCCATCTTTCGCCCGCCCTTGGCTGGTGGCGGTGGTCTGGTTGTAAACCCACATATTCAAGCCGTAGCTGGAGAAGAGCGTCTGGCCGGTTTGCGGATCTTTCACCCCCAAATTGCACATCCGGTTGGCAGCGCCAAACCGCTTGTCAGTAATTCCGGCCGGAGCGGTCGAGGGTTCGGCCGTGGCGGAGGGGCAGACCAACAAATCGGGTTTCTTTCGGTAGGCGCTGTTCAGGGCTTCCACCCATGATGCACGATTTGCTCCCGCGGTCCCTTGGCCGGAGCTGAAGGAACCATCGTTATCATCGGTATAAAAACGCCAAGCCAGCGCCCACTGCTTCGTGTTCGAAACGCAACTGATGGTTTTGGCCTTCTCCTTGGCCTTGGCGAGCGCCGGCAAAAGCAGCCCCGCGAGAATGGCGATGATGGCGATGACCACCAAAAGCTCAATCAACGTAAAGCCGGCCTGCCGGCGGGCATTCACGCAACAAACCTCTGGTGTCTTTTTGGTGAACCGGCGGGCCTTTTGAATTGATTTGTGCCATTTGGTTTGCATATCTATAACTTTAAACTGCCTCTTACACACCCGCCAGTCTATTCCCCCAAAGGTGGGAGTATCCGCATCCCACCTATCGGGGAATAGACGGAGTCTGCCAATGATTTAAATTCAGGTTGGTTCGATTGAGCAGATTCGCCATGCTAGCGGGCCATTGATTGACGGCATGAGGGCCGGCTGAAGTTAAAATGCTCAACCACGGGCAGCCTTCAGGCCGCGCGTGGTTGAGCCGAGCCTGATGCATGACTTAAATTGTTTGTTTGGAATCGGAAACTTTCGATGAACAACATGAGGAGTAAACTAACCACCTTCGTGATGACGATGATGGCGGGCTTACGTCTCGTGGCGGAGACTTCACCCGCGCCCCCGAACCTTGTCATCATTTTCTGCG
>JAFMIX010000209.1 GCA_017853785.1 Verrucomicrobiales bacterium | reverse complement strand
AAAGACCTCGAATTTGACTTTGTATTCTGCCATGCGGCGTTCGGAAACTCTAGGCGGGGCGGGGGCGAATGGCAACGTCAGAAGCGGCATTGACCCGCAACATTCCGGCGGCGGCGGGCGTCTGGCGTACTCGAATTGGCAGTCCTTCTGCCAGGAGCTTCTGGAAACTTCCAAAGTTGCCGGGTCCGCAAAGCAGCGCGGGGCGAGAAATTATTCCACCACCACCTGCAAAGTTCCCGCCACCGCTCCCTCCACGAGCCAGCGGGCGCCGACGCGCGTCGCGGCGACGGCTTTGCCGTCAATCGTGACGCCTTTGGAAGCGGTGGGAGCGGGGAGATCGAGTTTGGCGGTCATGCCGGCGGGCAGGGTGAGGTTCAGGAGGAAGGCGCTTCCAGTTTTCCAATCAACGGTGATGGGGCCGCGCGGCGTGGGGATTCTGCCTTTGGCGAAAGTGAGATTGCCGGTCTGCGGGCGGATGCGCGCCTGCTGCCAGCCGGGGGTGAGCGGTTCGGCGCCGAGGACGAAGCGCGGGAGCAGGTTGGCCGGGGCAGCGCCCCAGGCGTGATTCCAATCCTGGTTTGGTTTGTATTTTTGATCCCAGGCTTCCCAAGTGATGGTGGTGCCGCTCTCAATCATGTGCCGCCAACTGCGATCCGTAGGAGCAGTGATGAGTTCCAGCGCGTGCGGCGCGGCGTCATGGTCGAAGAGGCCTTCCAGCAGATATTGCGCGGCATAGACGGAGCCGCCCATGCCCCGTTTCTGGATGTGGGCGAGCACAGCGGCTTGGTGTTTTGGCGGCACGATGCCGAAGGCGAGCGGAAACAGGCTGGCGTGTTGCGAACAATGGTCGGTGCCTTCGCCGTCGCGGTAGGCCCCTTTGGCGGGACTGAAAAGCAACTGTTGAAATGCGGCCTGGGTTTTGGTGGCTTGCGCCGTGTAAGTGGCGGCTTCAGAATCCTTGCCGAGGGCGCGGGCGAGTTCCGCCATCAATCGGAGCGCGCGCAGGTGGAAGGCGTTGACGACGGTGTTCACGGGTTTGAAGATGTAACCATCGCGCTCGCCTTTGGGCCAGTCCACGATGTCGTCGCGCTTGATCTGGGCGGCGTTGCTGGTCAGCAGACCGTCTTGGCGCGCGCGGTTACGGAGCAGTCTGGGCTTGAGAGATTCGTAGCGGGCGGCCAGCCAATTGGTGTCGCCGGTGTGCTGGTAGTCGGCGTAGGCGATGAAGATCATGTGGAACGCCCATTCGGTCGGCCAGGTGGGATGTTTCATCAGCCAGTCGAAAGTGTCGCGGGACATCTGCACGTCGTTATCGGTGGTGTAGTGGCTCAATTGATTCAGATAGGCGTCGGCTTCATACGGGATGCGTTCGCGATCACCATCCACATAAACTCCGGCGAAGGTGGTGGCCTTGATGGAATACCGGCAGAGTTCCCAGATGCGGTCGAGCATCGCATCGGAAGATTCAAAGCTGGCGGCAGCATCGTCCCAAGTGCTGGCAAACGCGGCTTGGCGGACGATGTCCTGCGGCCGCAGTTCGCCGGGCCAGCCTTCGATCTCCACCCAGCGGAACGGCAGGATCACACCCCATTCGGGCGGCGTGAGCACGGCGGGCGGAGTGTTGGAGCGGGTGTTCTGGGTGTTGCGCTCGTCAGCGGGCGGCGCGGCGACCATGGGCGATTTGCCCCGGAGTTGGATTTGCGCCACGGCATAACGGACCGAGCCTGGCGGCTTGCGATTGATGCGGCCGTCGAGTTGCGCTTCCCCAAAGTGAACCGTGACCGCCGCAGCTTTGGCGGGGGGCGTCAGGCGGAGATTGCCGAAAGCCACCCGCCCGAAATCAACGAGCTGCACATTGGCATTCACCCGTTTGATGGCAACCGGAGCTTCGTCGAAGAGCCGCACCGGCGCCGCAAACGCCGCACCGCCGGCACAAAGCAAAACGACAAACATGTGGATGAGGCGTTTCATAAAAAATGGGTTCAAGACTAGTTAAGCGGGTTATTTTTGAACTCTTTTAGTAACAACTGATAGAGGTTATCACGGCGGTGGTTAAAACGGAACTCACATTCCTTGAGGTGGAGTCGCAGTGTGCTGCGACTCAAGCCCCGGAACTTCGCCGGGCGCAGCTTGGCGAGACCCCAGAAGTTCTCAATCCCGTTGAACCGAGCCCTGGCGCTCCACCAGCGCCACCACCGCCGCTTTGGGCTTGGCCTTGCGCCCAACGAACGTTTCATCCACCTCCACCGTGCCCTGGAACATCGCCTCGGCCCGATGTCGGGGCGTCATGCCAAAGCGAATCCGGTGGCACAGGAGCCGCGCCGGCTTGGACGCAACTCCCAGCATCCGGCGGACTTGGTTGGCGCTGGGTGATTTCTTGGCCGAGCACAACAGGGACAAGGCCGGCAGCCACTGGGAAAGGGGAATGGGGGAACGTTCCTACACCGTTCCGATGGTGACCGTGAATTGCCGGCGGCAGGCGCTGCAGAAGCAGACTCCGGCGCGCACGCCGCGGCGGTTGGTCGCTTGAGCCTTCAGCTTCGAAATGGCCTTTTCGCCGGCGTTGCCACAGTGCTGACAAACCGGCCCATGGGGCCGGCGGACGATTCCAACAACTCCCGCGCTTTGCTTTCATCGCCATACGCCTGCGCCAACTTATTCAAAACCGCCTCGTCCGCCTGCATTTGGGAGGTTTTCATGCCCCAAACCTACCCCACCCTCTGGGACATTTACCGTCCTATGCGTTTGTTAAGCATACCAGCCCGAGGAGAAGATGGAAGATCGAGGATTGCCGATTGAAGACGGCGGGGAGAGCGGATCTTGATACTGTTTCAGCTGTGGAGCACCGACATCCGCGCGGGTCAATCCTGATGGAACACCGGCTGCAACGGCAGGCGCACCGGGGAATTATTCGGGTTTACCTCCATGAGCGGGGCCATGTAGTCCCACCATTTGTGCATGATTTTGCTCTTGCGGAGTTCTGCCGCGGTGTTGGTGGCGGCAACTTTCTGAACGGAGAACAATGTTCCGGTCTCCTCGTCAAGGAAGATGGAAAAGTCGCTGATGCCGGCGGCACGAATCGCCTGGGATAACTCCGGCCAGATGGCATCGTGACGTTTTTTGTATTCCTCGGCCATGCCGGGTTTCAATTTTAACTTGGCGGCCACGATGCTGAACGCCGGCGTATTTGTGCCGGACGCAACAGGGTTGGCGTTGGCGTCCACGGCGGGCGCAGCCTTCGCCTCCGGCAGATCCGTTTGCGCAAGCCGCCGCAGCGTGTCGGCCTCCTTCAGCCACGCGAGTTCGAGTTCCATTACTTTTTGCGGCTGGCGGGCGGCGAGGTTCTGCGTTTCGCTGCGATCTTTGCGCAAGTTGTAGAGCTCCCACGCGCCGCCATCGCGGCTCACGAGCTTCCAATCGCCGACGCGCACGGCGCGGTGGCCATCATGGTAAAACCACAGCAGGTCGCGCGACACCGCGCCATCGCGGGCAAAGGCGGGCACGAGACTCTTACCCGGCAGCGGCGGCACCGGCAAACCCGCCACCGACTCGGGTCGTTTGGCGCCGGTGACCGCCAGCACCGTCGGCACGAGGTCGATCAAATGGCCGGGGTCGCGCCGGAGTTCGCCGCGCGCGCGCAGGCCCGCCGGCCAACTCACGATGAGCGGCGTGGTGATGCCGCCCTCGTGCGTCCAGGATTTATGCAACCGGAACGGGGTGTTCGCCGCGCTCGACCAGCCTGAGCCGAGGCCGAGATACGACTGTGCCGAACCGAGGGGCGCGGCGGGGTCGTGGCCGTCGCCACGCAAGATTTGCTCGGAACTGGCGCCGTTGTCGGACACGAAAAAGACGAGGGTGTTCTCGAGCTGGCCCATCGCCGCGATCTGCGCCAGCACGCGGCCGATCTCGAGGTCCATGCGATGCACCATCGCGGCGTGAACGGCCATCTTCGCGGCTTGGAATTGCTGCTGCGCCGGCGAAAGCGTCCGCCACGGCACCGCGTGACTGGTCTCATTCGGACTGATTTGGCGATGCAATTCAGCATCGGTCAGATTCCAGCGCGGCGTGATGTTGGTTTCCAGCGGCGAAAGTTTGCAGTCTACGAGGCCTGTTTTTACCTGACGAGCGAGGCGTTCGCGGCGGATGGCGTCCCAGCCGATTTGATAACGGTTCGTATAGAGCGCAATGTCTTCCGGCAAGGCCTGCAACGGAAAGTGCGGCGCGGTGAAGGCGAGGTATTCAAAGAACGGCTGGCCGGAAAACTTCTCGG
>JAFMIX010000208.1 GCA_017853785.1 Verrucomicrobiales bacterium | reverse complement strand
CTAAAACTACGGTGGCAGCCCAAGCTCCGATCAACCCCACAAATCGTCGTTTACGCCGGTCAATCGCAAGCACCAAGATCGTCCAAGCGCACGCAGTAACAAAAGATCCGATTAAGCAGGGCAAAAATGGGGTCATTGTAGGATGAAAAGCCGCTGGTTTGAGATTTGTTTTTGCGAATAAGTCATGGGCGTATATTGAAGTTCCGCCTATCCCTTTGCATGGTTGAAATCTAACTCGCCGATAATCGTTGTCGAGAATGGTGTTGACCGCAAAACCAGCCACGAGCGACGCCCAGCAAAGGAGACCTTGGACTGCGGTGGCAAGGCGTCAGCCGCGACATCGCTTTCGCCCGCGCCGAGCGCTTGCGAATCTCCACACACGCTTTCTCGCACGAAGGCGGCGTGGCGCTGCGCTTACCGCCGCACTCCATGTGGTCAAGCCTAGTCGCGGCGGGAGTTGCCGTGGCGGGCGGAGATTGGTAGCCTGCCGGCATGAAAATCATTCCCGCGCTCTTCGTTGCTGTGTTTGCCATCGTTCAATCCGCCGCCGCGCAAGCGGAGGAAGGTTTTGTCAGCCTGTTCGACGGCAAGACGTTTGCCGGCTGGAAAACGGCCACGGAAAACACCAACACCTGGCGCATCGAGGATGGGGCGCTGGTGGCGCGCGGGGCGCGGTGTCACCTGTTCTACGTCGGTGACGAGAAGCCGTTCAAGAATTTCGAACTGAAGGTGGACGTGATGACGGAAACGAACTCGAACGGCGGAATATATTTTCACACCAAATATCAGGAAAAAGGTTGGCCGAACACCGGTTTCGAGTCGCAGGTGAACGTGAGCCACAGCGACTACAAGAAGACCGGCGGCCTCTACGACGTGGCGAATCTCGGCCACACGCCCGCCAAGGACAACGAGTGGTGGACGCAGCACATCACCGTGCAGGGCAACAAGGTCATGGTGCGCATCAACGGCATCCTCGTGCTGGAATACAACGAACCGCCGGGCGCGCAGCCGGGCAAGGCGTTCACGCGCAAGCTGGCGGAGGGAACTTTCGCCCTGCAGGCGCACGATCCCAAGAGCGTGGTGCGCTACAAAAACATCCGCGTGAAGCGGCTGGATTGAGGCCCGGAGACCCTCGCGAACCGGCGGCGACGGCTTTCCGGCTTGCGCCCGCCGCGAGGGGCTTCATATTGCGCACATGGACAAGAATCAGGTCGCCGAAATTCTGGCGGACATCGGCACGCTGCTGGAGTTGAAGGGCGAAAATCCCTTCAAGACCCGCGCTTACGCCAACGCCGCGCGCGCGCTCGAAACCCTCGCCGAACCGCTCGCCACCATCGTCGCGGAGAACCGACTCGGCGAGATCAAAGGCATCGGCGACGCGCTCCAGCAGAAAATCACCGAACTGGTCACCACGGGGAAGCTGAAATATTACGAGGAACTGAAGGCCTCGATCCCGCCGGGGCTCATCGCAATGCTGGAAATTTCCGGTCTCGGGCCGAAGAAGATCCAGGCGCTGCAAAAACAGCTCGGCGTGGACTCGGTGGAAAAACTCGAGGCCGCCTGTGCCGCCGGAAAAGTGGCGGAGCTGACAGGTTTTGGGGAGAAGACGCAGGCCAACCTGCTGGAAGGCATCGCGCGGCGGCGGCAATACGCCACGCAGCATCTGCTGGTTCGCGCGCTGGCGGTCGCCGAGCCGTTGTTGGAAAGTCTGCGCGAGCATCCCGAAGTCATCCGGTGCAGCACGGCCGGTAGTCTGCGGCGGCACAAGGAAGTCATCGGCGACGTCGACCTGCTGGCGTCGTCCAAGAAACCGGCGGCAGTCATCGCGGATTTCGTCGCCCAGCCGGGCATCGTCAAGGTGCTGGCCGAGGGCGAGACCAAGGCCAGCGTGATTTTGGAGGGAGGCATCCAGTGCGATTTGCGCGTGGTGAGCGACGTGGAATTTCCGTTCGCGCTCGCCTACTTCACCGGCAGCAAAGAGCACAACATTGTCATGCGCCAACGCGCCATCGCCCGCGGCCTGCGGCTGAACGAATACGGCTTGTTCAAATCCAAGGAGGAGACGCGCGACGCGAAGCTGCTCGTGAAATGCCGCACCGAGGAAGATATTTTTGCGGAACTCGGGCTGCCGTTCATTCCGCCGGAGTTGCGCGAGGACCACGGGGAATTCATCGCGGCCGAGAAGAACGCCTTGCCCCGGCTCATCGAATGGACGGACTTACGCGGCGCGTTGCACAACCACTCGACGGCGAGCGACGGTCACGACACGCTGGAGGAAATTGCCGACCACATGGAGGAACTCGGTCTCGAATACTGGGCGGTGACCGACCACTCGAAGTCGTCGTTTCAGGCAAACGGGCTGGATGCGAAGCGGCTGCGGGCGCAGATCGCGGAAATTGCCGCGCTGAATGAACGGCGGGCCGCCGCCGGAAGCGAGTTTCGACTGCTCACAGGCAGCGAGGTGGACATCCTCAAGGACCGGCTGGATTTTGACGATGATTTGTTGGCGGAGCTGGAGGTGGTGGTCGCCAGCCTGCACGTTCCAAGCAGCACCGAGGCGGAGAACACCAAGCGGCTCATCCGCGCAGCGCAGAATCCGTTTGTGCACATGCTCGGGCATCTCACGGGGCGGTTGCTGCTGCAGCGCGAGGCGTATCCGGTGAACCAAGAGGCGGTGATCGACGCCTGCGCGGAAACGGGGACTTGGATCGAGTTGAACTGCAGCCCGTATCGCTTCGACCTCGATTGGCGGCGGTGGGCCTACGCCAAAAGCCGCGGCGTGAAGTGCGTCATCAATCCCGACGCGCACCGGAACGAGCAGGTGAATTATCTCCGATTGGGCGCAGGCATGGCGCGGAAAGGCTGGCTGGCGGCGGCGGATGTGATCAATACCTTGCCGCTCGAAAAGCTGCGGCGGGAATTGCGGCGCAAGCGTAACGGCGGGAAATAGATTCCGCCGCTGTCGGCTTCCGGGCGGAGAAAGTTTGTCCGTCGTGCTGCGTTGCGCAAAAGTCACTCCGCGCCGCGCGCCTCCTCGCCTCAGTCCTCCACCACCTCCTCGCCGCATGAACCCGAACCCTTCGTACCGCTTTTACGGAAAGGTGATGCCCACCCGGTAGAAGCGGCTGGCGTTCGTGGCGGACAAGTCGGTCACGGTGCGGACATCGCCATTGTCGTTTTGGGCCAGCGAAGGGAGCGCATAATAATTTCCAGAGGCGAGATCGGTGGTGTATTGCACCGTGTAGGTGCGATTGGTCAGGCGCGGACTGAAGCGGATCTGTGCTTGCCCGGCGACTGCGGTTGCCAGGCTTACGGAAAAAACTGAAGCCGGATTTGTCGGATTTAATCCCGCCGTGTATTTGAACAACACGTCCGATCCCGTTCCCGCCGGATTGTTCGCGCCGAAAAACTGCACCTGCCACGAATCCGGGATATTGTCATAAGCGTAGAGGCCGTAATTATCCGGGAGGGTGTCTAGCACCCAAAAACTCCGGGTCACGCCCAGATTACCCAAGCCCCCCACCACCATTCCGGGCAGGTTGGTGTAAACCGCCGCTGCTGTCACCAAGCCGGTGGGCGACACCGCCGCGATGGCTCCGCCACTGAACCATTGCAAAACGGCGGGGGAAAGTTTGGTGCCATCGGACAAGCTGGCCTGCGGATTCAATGCCACCGAGGCGGTTTCATTGAGGTTGCTGCTGACCGCGTTGATCGTGAGGTTGGTCACTTCAAAGAGCTGTCCCGAATAGCCGTGGCGGGTAGCGTAATTGGCGGAAGCACTGATGCCACCCACGCCGCCCACGCTGCTGCCCTCAATCGAGTAGTTGGCGCTGGCCACCCGCGTTCCGCCGGTATCAACATTGCCCGGGCTGGTGCCGTAATTGGCGCTGGTGGCGGCGCTGGCGGCAACCGTCCAGAAAAGGTGGAGGCACACTGGCAGCTTTTTCATAAGCCGTTAAATGAACCCGTGTAGAAACTGGGCGACCACAGGCCGTTGCCGAGATAAACCACTTCAATGCTCGCGTAGGCATCACCAAAGACATAAACCGAACTCCACCGAGTGATGTAGGTCGGAGAGGTGTAGATGCTGCCATAATTCTGCACCGCCACGAGCTTGCTGCCATCAGCGGAACTGGCGACGGAATGCCAATTGCCCGGACCGGCATTCGTCTGCTGTGACCAATTCAACCCGTAATTGGTCGAGGTGTAGATGCTGCCATTATTTTTATTCTGCACCGCCACGAGCTTGCTGCCATCAGCGGAACTGGCGACGGACTG
>JAFMIX010000207.1 GCA_017853785.1 Verrucomicrobiales bacterium | reverse complement strand
ACATTCTCGCTGATTATATCAGCCTTGCGGCTGCCGGCGAGGTCACGGCAGTCAAGCGCTAGCGCGCAGCTTTTGCCGGCGCCCAACGTCCCTCGGACTTAACCGCTCGGACTTAACGGAAATAATTTCCGAAACCATCCGCCCGCCGGCAGCGTCTTACCGGGGCGAGCGATCGCACCCATGAGCACCAAGAAAAAAATTCTGATCGGGCTGGCCGTAGTTATCGTGGCCGGGATTTACGCGTATGTCTATTCGGACTGGTTTCTACCTGCCAAGGTGCAGATCTTTCACCGGGTGTCCGCGCCCCGGCCTTCCCGGAAAGCATTGCGGCGGGCGCCGGTGGGGCCGCTGCCGCCGGTGGTCGCTTTCGGGTTTGACCGGAAATTAAAATTGACCCGGGTGAAAGTCGTGCCGCTTGCGGCTTGGCAGGCGGATCCAAAAACCCTGCCGGTCTGGCATCTGGTGTCCGAATCCAATTCCATGCCGGTGAAAGGGTTTATGTATGGCGACCGCATCCTCGGGATGGTGCCGTATGTGAAAGACAGCCGCCCCCAACCTCTGGAAACTAACGTGACCTATCGTCTGTTGATTGAGGCGGATCTGGGGCAGGGCCAGCATGATTTCAGTCTGACCAGTCCGCCACCCGCCGCACCTGCGAAGTAGAATCTATCAGGGCGCATTGCGGATGTTGTCCGTCACGGCCCAGAGATTTACGGGCTTGAGCGCCCGTTCAAATTTCAGGAATCGGGCGCTGCCATCCGCAAACGCGTAGTTCGACCCGCCACCGCCGTTAGCTCCCAGTCCGCCGCGTTTTTTGACAATGGTGGAATGTTTGCTTTGATCCAACTGTTCGATGTAATCGTTGTCGGAAAGGTCCATGTAGTAGTGGTAGGAAGTATAATCCTTTTCGCCGAAGACGATGGTATCTGTCGGCTGCCGGATGACGGTCTCGGGCATCGGCACGAACCGGTTGCCCCCGGTATGGGCGTCATAATAATCATTCCACCCATTGATCATGAAACTGCGCGGGGCGGCATCGGACTCATTCGGGGCGTTGGTTACGGTCATGGGGCCGAAACTGTCCAGCCCCGCGTCGCTGGCGCAACGGAGGAGTTTCAAATCACTGTAACTGTCTCGCAAGGAAGCTGGCCAACGATTTGTAGAGGAGTGTGGCATGTATTTGCTCTCGTTGTCGTCCAGATACATGACGAGTGAAAGGCCGAGCTGGCGGAGATTGTTCACGCAGGCGATGCGCTTGGCGCTCTCCTTGGCTCGCGCCAGCGCGGGCAACAGCAAGCCCGCAAGGATCGCGATGATGGCGATGACCACGAGCAGTTCGATGAGGGTGAACGCCTGACGGAAACGAGCCGGTTGCATGAAGGAGCAGACG
Source organism: Verrucomicrobiales bacterium (assembly GCA_017853785.1). Taxonomy (GTDB): domain Bacteria; phylum Verrucomicrobiota; class Verrucomicrobiia; order Limisphaerales; family JAFMIX01; genus JAFMIX01. The sequence goes on along the minus strand of JAFMIX010000207.1, from coordinate 2,948 downwards.
CGCGCCGACGACCTGCAGTTACGGGCGAATTTCCGGCGACCGCACGCCCGGAGTTTCCGGGCGGCGGCCATAGGGAGGGATTACTTGACCCCGTCTCTTTTCAAAGGCGGGATGATTTTTACAGAGCCGTCGGAATTGACTTCCACGTTGAGGTCGTAATTCCGCAGGCGCGGGGGCGGGGTGACGAGGCCGCGCATCTGCTGCTGTGCGCCCTTGGGTTCCGAACTGGCCGGCAAGCCTTCGGCGGCGCGGTCCAAGCGGCGGGCGATATTGAGTTCGGTGCGGATTTTGTTGATCTGGGCTTTGAGCGCGGTGATGTCGTTGAACTTGCGTTCGAGTTCGGTTTTTTCGCGCAGGAGTTGTTTGAGTTCCTTGGTCAGTGCGGCCTTGTCGCCTTCGGCGGCCACAAGTTTGCCGCTGACGTCGGCGTTCTGGGCGTTGAGCGCGGCAATCGTAGCGTTGAGCTTGGCGGATTCCTCTTCCATCGCGGCTTTGTGGGCTTCGAGCCCGGCGATGGTTTCATCGCGCTTGATGATCTCCACTTTGGCCGTGAGCAGTTCCGCCTTGGTAGCTTTCAGGGAGGCTTCGATCTGGGCGAGCTCGGCACTGGTCTGGGCGAGGGTGTTGGAAACGGTGTTGATGTCGGTTTTCTGCAGGTTGACTTCGGATTCCAGATCGGTGATGACCAACTTGTGCTGCTGCAAATCAGCGGTGGCTTGCTCCAGCCGGTTGGAGAGGGTGGTGATCTCCCCTTGAGCCTGTTTCATTTCGGTCGCTCCCTGATTGCCCCGGTAGATCAGCAATATGACCAGGACAATGACGCCTATACCCAATCCGATGGCCGCGTTGCGGAAAGCATTTTTTTGGTCGCTCATACAGCCGGCACTATGACTTCATCGTTGGGATTTGACAAGCGCCATTGTGCAGTGTGCGGCGTGGAAACTGGATTGACTCCGTCCGGTCAGCGGGACAGAGTCCGCCATCATGAAAGCCCCCGCCGCGCCCAAAAACCGCCGCCTCCATCCGTCCGGCGGCCCTCGGCTGTCCCCCATCGGCGATGTGAACGTCCCGACTGTGGACGCCGTCATGGTCGAGGAACGCGCGGCGGCCTTCACCAAGCGCAGCATCAAGACTTCCGCCAAACTCGCCGGCCTCAAGCTGGCCGTCAGCATGTGCGATCTCACGACTCTTGAAGGCAAGGACACGCCCGGCAAAGTCGCTTATCTCTCCCGCAAGGCACGCCAACCCATCGACCCGAAATACGATGTGCCAAGCTGCGCTGCGATCTGTGTTTATCCCAACATGGTGAAATATGCGCGCAAGTTCCTCGGCGATAATTCACCCGTGAACGTCGCTGCGGTCGCGACTGGTTTTCCGAGCGGCCAATATCCGCTCCGCACCAAGCTCGAAGAAGTCCGTCGCACGGTCGCCGACGGTGCGGATGAGATTGACATGGTCATTGACCGCTGCGCCTTTCTCGCCGGCGACCACGCGAAGGTTTTCGACGAAATCGCCGCTACGAAGGAAGCCTGCGGTCCGGCGCATTTGAAGGTCATTCTCGAGACCGGCGAACTCGTCACCTACGACAACGTCCGGCTCGCCAGCGAAATTGCGATGCAGGCGGGCGGCGATTTCATCAAAACGAGCACCGGCAAGGTGAATCCCGCCGCGACCATTCCTGTCACCCTCGTGATGCTCGAAGCCATCCGCGATTATTTCTTCGCCACGGGCATCCGCATCGGCATGAAGCCCGCGGGCGGCATCCGCAATTCCAAGCAGGCGCTCGCCTACCTCGTGATGGTCAAGGAAACCCTCGGCGACGACTGGCTGAATCCCGACCTGTTCCGCTTCGGCGCGAGCACGCTCGTAAATGATCTGCTGATGCAGATCGTCAAACAAGGGGATGGCAATTACCAAGGTTCAGATTACTTCTCGCTCCCATGAAGCTCAGGATACTCGCCTCATTATTGACTCTGACTGGCTTGAACGCCTTCGGACAACCGGGACTACGCAATACACCCAGGCTGCCGGAAGGCACGAAGGCTTTGCGAGACGTCGCCTGCTTCGCCAACGGACACGAGCGACAGATTTTGGATTTGCTCATTCCATCCGGTGCGATCAATCCGCTTCCGCTCATCATCTGGGTTCACGGCGGCGGCTGGCAGAGTGGCAGCAAGGAGCAATGTCAGGCGTTCCCTTATCTTCAAAAAGGCTACGCCGCCGCCAGCATCAACTATCGCCTGAGCCAGCACGCGATCTTTCCCGCGCAGATTCAATATTGTAAAGCGGCTGTGCGATGGCTGCGCGCATACGCCAAGGAATACAATCTTGACCCAAACCGATTTGCTGTATGGGGCACATCAGCAGGTGGGCATCTCCTCGGAACGACCGGCGACGTTAAGACATTTGATGTCGGTGAGAACCTGGGATTTTCCAGTCGCGTGCAAGCCGTGGTAGATTTCTTCGGCCCGGCTGATTTCACTCAGATGGCAAAATATTCCTTGCCCAACTCGCGTATCAACCACGATGCGCCGGAAGCCAAACTCATCGCCGGGGCGGTGCCGGAGAACCAAGAGGAGGTCGCAGCGGCGAACCCGAGCACCTGCGTGGCCAAAAACAATCCGCCCTTCCTCATCATGCACGGGAACAAGGACAATCTCGTGCCGTATCAACAAAGCGAAATGCTGCGGGATGCGCTGCAAAAGGCCGGTGTGCCGGTGACTTTGAAGATTGGCGAGGGTGCCGGGCACGGTTTTGGTGGGCGGGATATTGACAGGGAAGGCAGTGGGTTCTTGGAACGTCGCTTGAAGTCACCAGCTAGACCTTCGGGGAAATGACCGGATTTTTTGCTCAGCCAGAATCACAGCGCCTATGAAGTATATCGCCCTTGCCCTCGTTCTCGCCGGCACCGACACCTTTGCCGACAGCACTGATCCCCTGGACGGTTA
>JAFMIX010000206.1 GCA_017853785.1 Verrucomicrobiales bacterium | reverse complement strand
GATCATTCCCAGCGGAATCAGCAAGAATAAGGTCAGGAACGTCACGACTGCCATCTTGAAGAAAATGGCGCGGCGCCTGAAAAAATTTGATATGGAGGCGAGCAGTGAAGAAGGCTGATTGTTCATTTTTTTGGTTGTGATTCAGGGTTGATGGTTGGAAATGAAAAGCGGTTCAAGCCTTTCGGGCGCAGGAAAATGATGGCCTTCTGCCAGCAGTTGAAGCTGATGTTCGACCGCTTCAATCAAAAGATCCGGCGTGGAAGTCCCGGCGGTGAGGCCAACCGTCTCGGCGTGAGCGAACCATTCCTCGCGCAGGTCGGCGGCGGTTTGGATGTGGTGCACGCGGGCGCAGTGTTCGGCGCAGGTGGCGACGAGTTCGCGGGTGTTGTTGCTGTACGCACCGCCGATGACGATGACAACATCGCAGCGTTGCGCGAGTTCCACGGCGGCTTGCTGGCGTTGCTTCGTGGGCTGGCAGACGGTGTCCACGAAACGCACCTCGGATTGCGGAAAGCGTTCGCGGATGAGCTGCACGAGCCCACGCACGCGGGCGATCGGTTGCGTGGTCTGCGCGGCGATGCCGTAGCGCGGGCGTTCGGGGAGTTGCGCCACATCGGCGGTGCTCAAGACCACATCGAACTCCGCCAAGTCCTCCGTCACGCCGCGCACTTCCACATGGTCGCGCTGGCCGATGATGACGAGATGAAATCCAGCCGCGACCAGCTTCGCCACGGCGCGGTGCGCGAGGCGGACGAGCGGGCAAGTGGCTTCCAGGACTTCCATGCCCCGCGCCCGCGTCCGGCTCATGGTTTTCTCGGAAGCACCGTGCGCGGTGACCATGACTTTGGTGGTGTGGACAGCCTCCGGCTGGCGTTCGAACCGGATGCCGCGCTCGCGCAGGCCGGCCAGCACGGTCTCGTTGTGGACGAGGTCGCCGAGAACGGTCAGCGGTTCGGAGTGGGCGGCGGCGACGGCGAGCGCGATGGCGTCGCGGACGCCGAAGCACATGCCGAGATGTTCTGCGCGGACGATTTTCATATTAGCTTTTCAAAACAAAGTTAAAGACTGCACGAGCATTGGGTTGTTCAAAGAATTTCATTTTTGTTTCGATTGCTGGACAATCTGCTCGAGCAGGTCGATGTAGCCGGCGAAGGCTTTCCGCCCGGTAGCGGTGAGGGCGCAGGTGGTGAGCGGGCGGTTTTTCTCGTAGGACTTGGCGACGGAGATGAAGCCTTCTTCCTGCAAGATGCGGACGTGCGTGGCGAGGTTGCCGTCAGTCATGCCGAGCATTTCGCGGAGTTCCGTAAAGGAAAGCTCCGGCGTGGCGGCGAGCGCCGAGAGGATGGCCAGGCGGCCTTTCTCGTGGATGACGCGGTCGAGTTGGAGAAACAGTTCCGGGTTCACGCGGCGGAATTTTTCCTCTCGGTCAGATACAGATACGCGCCCAAAGCCAGATGCAGTGCGCCGAAGAAGAAGCCCATGAGCAGGTGGGGGTCGCATAGCCGTGCAGGTTATTTGCCAATGCCAACAACAGCAGACAGCAGGGTGCTATTGAAAACAATGTCCCAAATGCCTTTATGGCGGGCGGCATGAAGAAACCAGCAGTGAATAGTGCTAGGCCGTAAAACATTATCCAGAATCCGATCACTAGCTGATTCGTATTGCCGCCGCCGTCCCAACTTAATAGCACGCTGAAAAACACTCCAATCAGGAAAGGCAGCGATAGGGCCTGCGTCACGCGCTTGGTCGGCCCGGACCAAAAAGCTTCCTTGTCGCTGATGGCTTGGCGACGGGCCAGCAAAAAAGCTCCGACCACCGCGACCGCTGCCGCACCCAGCCAAAGCAGGAGAAAGGCGCGGGCAGAATCCAAATTGGCCAATAGCCCCACCGCCGCAGTCACAACGCCGATGGCCCCGGCCAGCAGCATGATGGGCGCGAGGGCGCGGCGGTAGAGTGCGGAACGCTCCATGAGGGTGCGGATGGTTTGCAGATTTTCGGCGGCGCGATTGGCTTCCATGCGTTTACTTTGCCGCGCAAAGCCAGAATAGCAAGCGAGCATTTTGGTGGCTTGAGCTGGATTACTGGAGCTCCCGAAGTCCCGCAGGGACGCCACATGAATAGCCGCGGGTGTAACCCGCCGTTAACATACGAAAACAGTGCGACCCCTGCGGGGTCGAACACATTCTGGGACAGATACCGTGGGTTGCACCCACGGCTATCCAAGTTGGGCCGCTACGCGGCCAGTGAGTTTGGAGCACAGGCGAACAGTGAAGAATTCGCCATCGCATCCCGAGCGCATCCGGCTTTTCACTTGCCAAGCAAGCTCCCGCCCGGGCATTTTCGGTCATGGCAGCAACCCGCTCATCCGAAAGTCTCGATTCCCAATTCTACCAGTCCGCCGATGAATTCTTCCCGGCGCAGGCCAAGACGGCCCTGACCTTTGACGATCTCACGCTGGCGACGCTTTATTCCGAGGTGCTCCCCCGCGAGACGCACCTGGACACGCAGCTTGCCGACGCGCTGCACCTGCACATCCCCGCCATCTCCGCCGACATGGACACCGTCACGGAATCCCGCATGGCTATCGCCATGGCGCTGAACGGCGGGCTCGGGCTCATCCACTACAATATGCCCGAGCGGCAACAACTCTCCGAAGTCAGCCGCGTCAAAAACCACGTCCACGGCCTCATCCAAGACCCCATCAAGGTGCTCCCGGAACAATTCATCGGCGACGTCCTGGCGCTGATCGAGGAAAAGAAATTCGGCTTCAGCACGTTCCCGGTGGTGGACGCCAAGGGCAAACTCGTTGGCCTGCTTTCCGGCCACGTCGTGAAGCCGCGTTACGCCAAGAAGAAAGTCGCTGAAGCCCTCACGCCGCGCGCCCAAGTCCATACCATCACCAAAAAGGAACTCGGCAAGGACCCCATCGCCCGCGCCGACAAGTTTTTCACCGAACACATCGGCATCCACAAGCTCATCGTCGTGGACGACCAGGACCATCTGCTCGGCCTGATCACCATGAGCGACGTGGAGCGCATCGCCCAGGAACGCAAGGCGCAGTTCAAGCCGGCGCGCGACGCCAACCACCACCTCATCTGCGGCGCGGCGGTCAGCGCCACGCGCAACGCCTTCGGCGAACTCGACCGCGACCGCATTCTCACCCATGTCGGCAGCCTCGTGGAACGCGGCGTGGATGTCGTGGCCGTCTCCACCGCGCACGGCCACACCGAGGGCGTGGGCGACACGGTGAAGATGTTGCGCGAGGTTTTTCCCAAGCTGCCCATCATCGCCGGCAACGTGACGAGCGCGGCGGGCGTGGAGTTTCTGGCGGATTGCGGCGCGAACGCCATCAAGGTCGGCCAAGGGCCGGGCTCGATCTGCACGACGCGCATCGTGGCGGGTGTGGGCATTCCGCAGATGACCGCGCTCTACGTCTGCTCGCGCGCGGCGAAGAAGCACAAGGTTTCCATCCTCGCCGACGGCGGCATCACCAAGAGCGGCGACATGGTGAAGGCGCTCACGCTCGCGAACGCCGTAATCTGCGGCGGCATCTTCGCCGGCTGCAACGAAGCGCCCGGCGACGTCATGGAGATCGGCGGCAAGATCTACAAGCAGTATCGCGGCATGGGCAGCTTCGCCGCGATGAAGGCTGGCAGCGCGGCGCGCTACGGCCACACCACGAGCTCCACACAGAAGGTCGCCGCCGAAGGCATCGAGGCGCTCAAGGAAGTCGTCGGCTCGGTGGACCGCGTGCTGGGGCAACTCGTGGGCGGCATCCAAAGCGGCATGGGCTATCTTGGCGCGGCGAACCTAGCCCAACTCCGCGAGAAAGCCCGCTACATCCGCGTCAGCCCCGCTGGCATGAAAGAAGCCGCCCCGCACGACGTGGTGGAATTGAAGCCCGGGCATTGAGGATTGCCCGCCGCAAACTGTTTGCAGAAACCGCCGCCGCGGCAGGCTTGCCAATGCTCACTTAGCGCGGAACATCAGCACGGGAATGTCCTGCGCACTGTTGCGCCCCACTATCGCGATGTAGTGCCGCGTGTAGTTGCCGACGGACACTTCTACATCCACCTCGAAGGTGCGGCTGCGCGTGTCGAAATATTTCTGGAGATTGCCCACCATCAACTGGCTACCGGTGCCGGCGGTCAAAAACTCCGCAAGCGAATTACCCGGCCCGCCAACGGGAGTTTGTCCGTCCGGGCCCAAACGCGCCTGCATCATTTGCGCGGCCATGTTCTGGTCGATGCCGGGAACCATCTGGAACACCTCCGGGCTGCAGGTATTGACGTTGATCTTGCCGGTCGAGATGGGCGTGAACAGATTCACCAACCCCACGG
>JAFMIX010000205.1 GCA_017853785.1 Verrucomicrobiales bacterium | reverse complement strand
GGTGCCACCGGCATCGGCGGGGGCGTTTTCCTCACGCCGCTTCTGATTTTTCTTGGCTGGACTCCGGCGAAGACGGCGGGCGGCATCTCGGCGCTGTTCATCTTCGTGAACTCGGTTTCCGGCCTCGTCGGGCTTGGCAGCCAGGCGTTTATCTGGCAGCCCGTCTTCATCATCGCCATCGCCGCCGGCACGGCGGGCGCGCTGCTTGGCACACAGTTGGGAGTAAACCGCTGGCCCCCGGCCGCATTCCGTCGCGCGCTCGCGATGGTGCTGTGGATTGCCGCGGCAAAACTTTTGTTCACCGGCAATTAGCCATGCGCATCCTCCTTTTCGCCCATCTCAAGGACGCCGCCGGCTGTGCTCAGTTCGAGTTGAATTGCGGCGACGTCGATGCCGAGGGATTGTGGCGCAAACTCATGGACGTGCACCCGGGGCTCGCGCACTTTCGCCACTCGGTCCGGCTGGCGAAAAACTCCGAATACGTCGCCGCAGACGCGCGCTTCACGGATGCCGACGAAGTTGCCTTGATCCCGCCCGTATCCGGCGGATAACCGCGGCCATGGACATCACCATCCAAATCACCAACGCCGCCATCGCTCAAAACACACCGGCTGTGGCTCGCTCTGGCGCGGCTGGCGCGTGGGCGGAATTTCTCGGCCTCGTTCGGGGTGAGGAAAACGGCCAGCCCATCGCCGCGCTCGAATACGAGGCGTATTCCCCGATGGCCGTACGCGAGATGCGCCGCATCGTGGAGGAACTTTCTGCGCGCCACCCCTGTCTCGCGGTCACCATCATCCACCGCATCGGCATCGTGCCCGTTGGCGCGGCCGCGATTTTCATCGGCGTCGCCGCCAAGCATCGCGCCGCGGCCTTCGCGCTGCTGGCCGGCTTCATGGACCGCCTGAAACAAGACGTTCCCATCTGGAAGCGGCGGGCGCTGGCCGAATTGCCGCCGCCCGGGGGGCTCGCCCCGGTTGCGCCGGCCACCCCCGCTCAACCTGCCAGCGCCGGCGAGGTGCTTGCACTGCTGGAAAGGATTTGCCGGCCGCTGGAGCCGGAGCGCGTGCCGCTGGCAGATGCCGCCGGCCGCGTGTTGCGCGAACCGTTGTGCGCGCCGGAAGACCAGCCGCCCTTCGACCGCTCATCCGTGGACGGCTACGCGGTGCGCCTGGATGACATGGCGGCACAATTCCGCATCGTGGACGAAATCCGGGCCGGCGATTGGAAGCCGTGCCAGCTTCAACCCGGCGAGGCGGTGCGGATCGCCACGGGCGGTGCATTGCCCGGCGACGGATTGCAGGTCGTGATGCGTGAGGACGCCGAACGCGAAGGCGCTGTGGTCTCCGTGACCCGGCGAAACCGCAACCGGCACATCCGCTTTCGCGGCGAGGACGCACGGGCGGGACAGATTTTGGTCGATGCCGGAACGGCGCTACAGCCCGGCACTCTGGGTTTGCTCGCAAGTCTTGGCTGCGTGCGGCTGCCGGTCACGCGGCTCCCGCGGGTGCTGCACGTCGCCACCGGCAATGAAATCGTGGCGCCGGACGAGAGCCCGCGGCCGGGGCAGATCCGCGACTCGAATTCGACGCTGGTGCGGGCGTTTCTCGGGCGGCGGCACATCGCCCCCGTTCAGCTTCGCATCCCGGAGGATGAAGCCGCCGCCGCGACCGCAATCCGCAATCCACAATCTGCGGTTGACCTGCTGCTCATCTCGGGCGGCGCCAGCGTGGGCGAGCATGATTTCACGCTTCGGCTGCTGGTAAGACTCGGTTTTACGATTCTCGTCAGCAAGACCACGGCGCGCCCGGGCAAGCCGCTCATCGTCGCGCAACGCGGCAACGCGCTGGCATTCGGCCTGCCCGGCAATCCGCTGGCGCATTTCGTCTGCCTCAACCTTTATGTGCGCGCGGCACTGGAGGCGTTCGCGGGCGGCGAAGCATGCCCCGGGTTTCAAGCGGGCGTGCTGGCCGCGGACCTGGCTGCCGGCGGCGAGCCCCGCGAAACTTTCTGGCCGGCGCGCTGGAAATTTACCGGCGGCAGGGCTACGCTGACCCCGCTGCGCTGGAGCAGCTCCGGGGATCTCACATCCCTCGCCACCGCGAACGCATTGATCCGCGTGCCGGCGGGCGCGGAGCGGTTGCAGCCCGGCGCCCAGGTTGAATTTGTCGCCACGGAAATCATGGCATGAAACCCTTCATGAATTTTTCCCATCTGAACGCCGCCGGCGCGGCCCGCATGGTGAACGTCGGCGCAAAGCCGGTGCACCGGAGGCGGGCCGTGGCGGCGGCGCGGCTTGTCTGCCAGCCGGCAACCGTTCGGGCGCTGAAGCGCCACGCGTTGCCGAAAGGCGACGTGTTGACCGTGGCGCAAATCGCCGGCATCCAGGCGGCAAAACGCGCCGCGGAGCTGATTCCGCTGTGTCATCCGCTGGCGCTGTGTCATGTGGGCGTCAGTTTCCGCGTGAAGCGCGACCGGGTGGAAGTCGAATGCGTGGCGGAGACGGCGGCGCAGACCGGCGTGGAGATGGAGGCGTTGACCGGCGCGAGCGTGGCGGCGCTCACGCTCTACGACATGTGCAAGGCGGTCGACAAAACGATGCGCGTCGAAGGGGTGCGCATACTCCGGAAAACCAAGCAATGAAGATCGGCCGCATCACCATCAGCGACCGGGCGAGCGCGGGCGCATATGCGGACCGCAGCGGACCCGAGATCGAAAGCGCATTGGTCAAGGTTTTCGGCGCCGGCGCGGAATTTGTTTCCGCCATGGTGCCGGACGAGAGGGAGTTGATTTCGGAAAAGTTGCGCGAACTGGCCGACGCGGCGCGCTGCAATTTGATCGTGACCACGGGTGGTACGGGCATCTCCCCGCGCGACGTCACCCCGGAAGCGACGCGGAGCGTGCTGGAAAGGGAATTGCCGGGCTTCGGCGAGGCGATGCGCATGGCATCGCTCGAGAAGGTGAAGACGGCGATATTATCGCGCGCAACGGCGGGGACGCGCGGGCGGGCCTTGATAGTGAATCTGCCGGGCAAACCGGCGGCGGTGCGCGAGTGTCTGGAGATTCTTGCGCCGGCGCTTCGCGAGGGGGTGGCCCATCTATGCGGGGAAGACCCCCACAAATGACCTGATGGATTCGTTTGGCCGCAAAATTGATTACCTGCGCATCTCGGTCACCGACCGATGCAATGAGCGCTGCCTTTACTGCATGCCGGAAGGCTACAAGGGCTGGGAGCAGCAGGCCGAACACCTCACCGCCGAGGAGATCCTTCGCGTGGCGCGGGTCGCGGCGGAATTGGGCTTCCGAAAATTCCGGCTCACGGGTGGCGAGCCGCTGGTGCGGCGCGACCTGCCGGACATCATCCGCGCGCTGGCGGCCATCCCCGGCGTGGAGCATATCGGGATTTCCACGAACGGCACGAGGTTGGCGGCGCTGGCGCAGCCTTTGCGGGCGGCAGGTTTGGACACCGTGAACGTGAGCCTGGACTCGCTTGACCCGGCGGTTTACAAACGCATCACCGGCGGCGATGTGGGCGCGGTCATGGCGGGCATCCGCGCGGCGAGGGCGGCAGGTTTCGAGCGGGTGAAGCTCAATTGCGTGTTGATGCGCGGCGTGAACGAAACAGACCTTTGGCCGTTGGCGTTGTTTGCGGCGGAACACGGCACCCCGCTGCGCCTGATTGAACTGATGCCGCTCACTCGGACGGACGTCCTCACGGAAAAGAATTTTTTCACGGTGAGCCAGGCGATGCATTTGCTGGGGCAGAAGGACGAGCTGATCGCGCAGCCAAACCGGCAGCTGGGTTTTGGACCGGCGAAGTATTACCAGTTGAGACACACGGGCGCCTTGGTGGGCTTCATCGGCGCGATGACGAACCCGCATTTCTGTGAGACCTGCAACAAAATGCGGCTCACGGCCGACGGAAAAATCCGTCCGTGTCTTGGTGACCATGGCGAGATCGACCTGCGGACGATGTTGCGCGCCACGAGGGACGACGCGGCGTTGCGCGCGGTGTTTGCAGCGGCACTGCAACAGAAACCTCAGGAGCATCAGTTCCGCGCCCGATACCAACCTTGCCGGCCGATGACTGCCATCGGCGGCTAGACCCGATTTGCCGGAGCATCGCCGGGATTTTCAGGCCCGCGGCGGGCCGATCAGAAACAAACGGCCTTGCGCCTCTGGCGTTCGCTGTTGAGCTTTGGATCCGGCGATCCGGTCAGAAATTGATGCGCACGATGGAAAAATCGTCGTCCAGCGGCCCTTCGCCGTGGCGTTCGCGCACCCAGGAATGCAGCCGCTCCAGCGCATCCGGCGCGGCCACCTGCTGCCGCATGTACTGCTCGAACGCGTCGAACTCCATGAAGT
>JAFMIX010000204.1 GCA_017853785.1 Verrucomicrobiales bacterium | reverse complement strand
ATTTTCCAAGCATGAGCCACAGCACCACCGCCACGCCGAGGATGAACAGGAAGGCGTAGGTCTGGAGGTTGCCGGTCTGGATGAGGCGCAGCGCGCGGCCCGTCAAATCCGTTCCGCCGCGCACGAGGCCGACGCACAGGCCTTCCACCAGCCAGCGGTCAATCCAGTCCGAAATCGTCGCGATGGTGTCGTGGATGCGGATGACCGTGGCTTCATAAATTTCGTCGAAGTAAAAGCGGTTCGCCATCGCGCGGGACAACGCGCCGAGCTTGGCGGGGAGCGGGTCGGTCTTCGTGTTCGCGTAGAGTTTCCACGCGGCGAACAGGCCGACGGCAAACGCCGCCAAACCGCTCAAGGCCGCCACGGGCGCGTGTTGGAACGGGTAAATGAGTTGAGCGACGAGGCCGTGCGCTTCTTCCGGGTGTTCCGGCGAGAGCGCCTGGCCGAAGAGGGATTCGATGCCGATGACGCCGCCGACAACGCTCATCACGGCGAGGATGCGTAGCGGCCAGACCATGACGCCGGGCGATTCGTGGGCGTGGCCGGCTTCGTGGCTGCGATCCGAACCGAGAAACGCGACGAACACGAGGCGGAACATGTAGAACGTGGTCAGAGCCGCCACCGCCACGGCGAGAACGAACAGGAAAACATTGTGGTGGTGCGCGGCGGCGAGGATGGCGTCCTTGGAGAAGAAGCCGCTCAACGGCCACACGCCCGCCAGCGCTAGCGTGCCAACCATGAACGTCCAGAAAGTCACGGGCATTTTCTTGCGGAGCGCGCCCATCCTCCATATGTCCTGCTCGTGATGCATGGCGTGAATGACCGAACCCGCGCCGAGGAACAGCAACGCCTTGAAGAACGCGTGCGTGGTTAGGTGAAACATGCCCGCTTCCGGCGCGGCGAGGCCGACGCCCATGACCATGTAGCCTAGTTGCGACAGCGTCGAGTAGGCGAGGATGCGCTTGATGTCGTTTTGCTGGACGGCGATGAGCGCAGCGAGCAGCGCGGTGAATCCACCGATCCACGCGATGACGGTCAGCGCGTCGGGCGTGAAGATAAAGAACACGCGGCACAGCATGTAAACGCCGGCGGCCACCATCGTCGCGGCGTGGATGAGCGCGCTGACGGGCGTTGGGCCTTCCATCGCGTCCGGCAACCAGACGTGCAGCGGGAATTGCGCGGACTTGCCCATCGCGCCGCAGAAGATGAGGAGGCCGGCGAGCGTGCCGATTCCGGTCAAGGCAATCGTGCCGTCGGCTAGCTTGCCTTGAATCGTCCCAAAGTTGATCGAGCCGACCGCGACAAAGATTGTCAGGATTCCGAGAATGAAACCAAAGTCGCCAAGCCGGTTCGTGATGAAAGCCTTCTTCGCCGCGTCCGCCGCGCTGGGTTTTTCAAACCAGAAACCGATGAGCAGGTAGCTCGACACGCCGACGAGTTCCCAGAAAATGAACATCTGAAGGAAATTGTTCGCGAGCACGATGCCGAGCATCGAGAAAGTGAACAGGCTCAGGCACGCGAAGAAACGCGAGAAGCCCGGGTCGTCGTGCATATAGCCCGCCGAGTAGATGTGGATCGCGCTGCCGACGCCGGTGACGACGAGAAGCATCATCAGGCTGAGCGCGTCGAGCTTGAGACCAAAGTCCACGTTCAGGCTGCCGATGGAAAGCCAGTTGAGGGAAAGCTCGCGGGCTTCCCAGCCGCCGAATTTGATGAGCGCGAGCGTGAGGACGAAGCCTGTAACGATCGCGCCGATGGACAGCGTGGCGCTGACGGATTTGTTGCGCAGGGTGAACAGCGTGATGATGCCCGCCGCGAGCAGCGGCAGGAACAAGATCAACCAAGTTAACGCTTCGAGTTTCATCCGTCAGAGTTTCATCGAGGTCAGGTCTTCAACGTGCGCGGACTGGCGCTTGCGATAAAGCGCGACGATGAGCGCGAGGCCGACCGCCACTTCCGCCGCCGCTACGGTGATGATGAAGAACACCATGACCTGGCCGTTGAGGTTGTTGTTGAACCGCGAAAAAGAGACAAGCGCGAGATTGGCCGAGTTAAGCATCAGCTCCAGCGACATATACATCACGAGCAGGTTGCGCCGCGTGATGACGCCCAGCAAACCGAGCGCGAACAGCAGCGCGCTGACGATCAGATAATGTTCAAGGCCGACGTGCGTCATTTGAGATCCTTTTTGCTGAGGAGAATCACGCCGACCATCGCCACGAGGAGCAGGATGGAGACGATTTCGAACGGCAACAGGTAATCCGTGAACAGCATCTTGCCGAGTATGGCGGTTGCGCCTTCGGCGGTCGGCGCGGGCAGATTCTTACCTGGTTGCGCGGTGGCGAGGGCTTTTGTGAAGATGAACAGAATCGCGCCGACGGAAACGAGGCCGGCGACGAGGCTGAAGATTTTTATCCGGCGGCGCTCTTCTTCCTTTAAGTCGAGCAGCATGATGACGAAGAGGAACAGCACCATGACCGCGCCGGCATAGACGAGCACCTGCACCGCGGCGAGGAAGAAGGCATGCAGCAGCGCAAACAGCCCCGCCATCGAGATGATGGTCAGCACGAGGAACATCGCGCTGGTGACGGGGTTGCGACTGAACGGATTCGCGATGACCAGCACACCGCACAGCAGCGTCAGGGCCGCGAACACGTAAAACAGGATGTCAGGCAGGGCCATGGTTCAAATCATACTTTCACCGGAAAGTTTTCCTGTTCCTTCGCCTCTTCCAGTTTGTGCTTCCATTTCTGGACGCCGGCGTGCGTGCCGCCGAGGGCGAGGAGTTTTTCTTTGTCGTAAATCATCTCGGCGCGGCTCGTGCCGGTGAGAGAATAATCCTTTTGCAGGAAGATCGCCTCTTCCGGGCAGACTTCCTGGCAGAAGCCGCAGAAGATGCAACGCAGCATGTTGATCTCGAATTCCGCCGGCATTTTTTCCGCGTTGGGCCGGTCGGCCAGCTGGCCTGCCGGGCCAGGTGGCGTGATCTTGATGGCTTTGGGCGGGCAGACAAATTCGCAGAGCTGACAGCTCACGCACTTGGTGTTGCCCTCCTGATCCCTCACGAGATAGGGCGCGCCGCGGTAGCCTTCGGGCACGACCCACTTCTCCTCGGGATACTGCATCGTCACCTTCTTCTTGAAGAGGTGGCGCAGCGTGACTTTGAAGCCGCCGAGGATGGCCGGCAGGTAAAGCCGTTCCGCGAGATTCAGCGGTTTGCGTTTAACGATCATTTCGCACTCCTCCACCAGAGCCAGATGGCCGTGACCAGAATGTTTGCCAGCGCGACGGGGATGAATTTCCGCCAGCCGAGGTCCATGAGTTGATCGTAACGGAAACGCGGCCACATCCAGCGAATCCACACGAACAACACGAGGAACAAAAATACTTTGCCGAGGAAAATGCCGATGTGCAGCACGCCGTGAATCAAATCGGTCGCCGGTTGATCGAGGCCGAACCACGGGAGCGTCCAGCCACCGAAGAAGAGCGTCACCATCATCGCCGAGACGAGAATCATGTTCGCGTATTCGCCCATGAAGAACATTGCAAACTTGATCGAGCTGTATTCGATGTTGTAACCACCCGCGAGTTCCTGCTCGGCTTCGGGCAGGTCGAACGGCGTGCGGTTGGTTTCCGCGAACGACGCGACGAGGAAGATGCAGAACGCGAGGAAGGTCATCGGCGTTTGGAACACGAACCAGTTCGGCAGGAAGCCGAGTTGTGTGCCGGCCTGCGCCGTGATGACCGCGCTGAGGTTCAAGTCGCCAACGTAGAGGAAAATCGGGATGACGCTCATTCCCATCGCGATTTCGTAGGAGATGAGCTGCGCGGTGGAGCGGATGCCGCCGAGGAACGGGAACTTGGAATTGCTCGCGTAGCCCGCCAGCACGATGCTGTAAACGCCCAGCGATACGATGCCGAAGGTGTAGAGGATGCCGACATTGAGATCGGCCAGCACCATCTTCTGGCCGCCAATCTTGGAGCCGAAGGGAATCACGGCAAGATTCAAGATCGCCGGAATCAGCGCGATCATCGGCGCGAGCGTGAAAAAGATTTTTCGAACGTGCGCGGGGGTGATTTCTTCCTTGAAAAAGGCCTTGATGCCGTCTGCCGCCGGTTGCAGCAAGCCAAGCGGGCCGACGCGGTTCGGGCCGATGCGGTCCTGAATCCACGCGCACAGGCGGCGTTCGAGTACGACCGTGTAGGCCACCATGGTCATCATGATGGCAAAGCAAACGACGGCCTTCAGCGCGGTGAAGATCACCGTCTGCGTCGTCCCATCCAAATTGTTGAACCAATCCATCGTTAAATCTTAACCGTTACTCCCAAGTCGCCGAGGCTGGCCCAGTTCAAGCCCTCAAACGC
>JAFMIX010000203.1 GCA_017853785.1 Verrucomicrobiales bacterium | reverse complement strand
ATCTGCATGTGGTAGATGTCGTAGAGCAGCTTGAAGCGCTCCGAGCCGATGCGCTTGACGAGTGCCACGCCCCACGCGGTGTGGTCGCATTGGTAATCCTTGTGGTTGCGCTTGCTGTTGAGGAGTTCCATGCAGAGCGTGACCTTGAGTTTCTCGGCGAGCGGCATGAGGCGCTGCAAACCGATGGCGCAATTCTCCAACCCCTTCTCGTCGTCGAGGCCGGCGCGGTTGCCGGAGAAACAGATCAACCGCTCACAGCCCGCGTCGGCCGTCTCCTTGATGCGCTGCTCGTAGGCTTGGAACAATTTGTCGTGATGCTCCACGCGGTTGAAGGCCTTGCCGATGCCGCCCAAGCCGTCAATCGTGGGGAAACTTACCATTGAGCAGGTCAGGCCGTGCTTCTTGACCGTCTCGAACTCGGGCGGGTTCAGCAGGTCAATCGCCACGAGGCCCAGGGCTTTGCCGGCAGCGCAAAGTTCTTCCAAGGGAATCTTGCTGTAGCACCAACGGCACGCGGAGTGGTTGATCCGGCCCTTCAGTTTTGTGGTGGCGGATTCCTCGGCAGCCGCGGCGACGCGGGTGGCGGCCTTAAGCATGGCGGAGCATCGGGACATGGAGGATTCCATGCCGACTTCATACCACATCGAAAGTGAAAGGCACGCGGTTTCTTGTTTTTTTCGGCAACGGTCAGCTGAGGATCCGGCTGCCCTGACTGTTGAAGATGCCCTTGAAATTCATCTCCAAAGCCTGCGGGTTGCTGGCCTTGGCGAGCGCTTCCTTCTCAGTGATGCGGCCTTCTTTGGTCAGATTGTAGAGGTGCTGGTTAAAGGTGATCATGCCGTCCTCCGTACCGGTCTCGATGGCGGCGGCGAGTTTGTCCAGCCGGCCTTCTTCGATGAGTTTGCGGACGGTGGGGGTGTTCAACAGGATTTCCAACGCCGGGGTCATCTTGCCGTCCACGGTGTTGACCATGCGCTGGCAAATGACGGCCCGGATGGTGCCGACGAGTTGCCGCCGGACCTGTTCGCGCTCGTCCGCCTTGAAGAAATCAAGGATGCGGCCGATGGAGGAGGAGGCGCTCGTGGTGTGGAGCGTGGACATGACCAAGTGGCCGGTGTCGGCGGCGCTGATGGCGGCCTGAAAGCTGATGGCGTCGCGCATTTCGCCGACCATGATGATGTCCGGATCCTGACGGAGAACATGTTTCAACGCGCCATGGAAACTCTGAGTGTCGAGGCCAATCTCGCGCTGTTCGATGACAGATTGGTTGTCCTCGAAGACGTATTCGATGGGATCCTCGAGGGTGATGATGTGGCGTTTGAGATTGTTGTTCACGTGCTCGATCATCGCCGCCAGCGTGGTGGATTTGCCCGAGCCGGTGATGCCGGCCATGAGCACGATACCGCGGGCGGATTCCGCGATCTCCTTGAGGATGGGCAGCAGGCCGAGCTGCTCGAAGCTGGGCACGGAAGCTTTGACGTGGCGCATGGCCATAGCCCATTCACCGCGCTGTTGAAACACGTTGGTGCGGAAGCGGCCCAGCCCGGGAAGATTGTAAGAGAAGTCGATTTCCCGGTCCGCCAGCAGCTTGGGGTGCAAATGCTCGGGCACAATCTGCATCACAACGTTTGCCATCCACTCGGGGGAGGGATTGGGGCAGTCCATGGCGATCAACTGGCGGCTGATGCGGAGCACCACGGGGTTGTTGACCTTGATGTGGACATCGGAAGCCCCGCCGTCCACGGCGACTTTCAGGATTTTGTGAAAGAGCTGCATGCCGCCATTAAACGTCAACCGGCGCGGCCAATGCAAGAATTGCGTTGAAGAAAACAGACGCCGCAGAGCCGCCGGGAGTGGCAGCAAGGTCAGACGTGCACGAGCTGATTCAGCCGGGCTTGCGACTGCTTGGAAATGCCGGTGAAAAGCATGGCCACATGGTAGCCCGCGTGGCGGTTGCCGGTGCAACTGACGACCACGCCGGTGCAGTTGACCGGGCCTTCGGGCGGAAATTCGAAGGCGAGGGTCATTTCGGTCCAGAGAGCGAAGGGTTTGGCGCTTTGGAATTCCACCCCGCTTTTGCTGATGGAAACGGCTTCCGGCGGAAGGGTGAGATGGGTCTGCCGGGAGGCTACCGAGATGTTTTGGCCTGAGCCTTTGGGGGTCTGGATTTTTCTGGCGCTCATATCCGTTCTGATTCGTGCGGTGAACCTAACACACGCTGCGGGGGCGTCAAATGTTAGTTACCACTCGATGATGGCCGCGCCCCACGTCAGGCCCGCGCCAAACACGACGAGCAAAACCAGATCGCCACGCTGGATTTTTCCCGACGCCACCGCTTCGTCCAACGCGATGGCCACGGAAGCGGCAGAGGTGTTGCCGTATTTGTGAAGGTTCACATAGACCTGGTCGGCGGTGGCATGCAGGCGGTCGCCCACGGCGCTGATGATGCGCTGGTTGGCCTGATGCGGGATGACGCATTTGATCTTGGTGATGTCGATCTCGCAGCGGCGCATGACTTCGTGCGCAGCGGTGTTCATGGCGTTGACGGCGTTCTTGAACGTCTCCTTGCCGTCCATCCGCATGAAATGCAGCCGGGAATTGACCGACTCCGCCGAGGCGGGACAGCGGCTGCCACCACCCGGCATGGAAAGCAACTCCGCCTTGCTCCCGTCCGCTCCCATCACAGCGGTGAGCAACCCATGCGAGTCGGGCCGATGCTGCAAGATCGCCGCGCCCGCGCCGTCGCCGAAGAGGACGCAGGTGTTGCGGTCCTGCCAGTCCATGATGGCGGAAATTTTTTCCGCGCCGATGACCAGCACGGTCTGGTGGGTGCGGGACATGATGAATTGCTGGCCGACTTCCAGCCCGTAGATGAAGCCGGAGCAAGCCGCCTCCAGATCGAATGCCGCCGCGCGGTGCGCGCCGAGTTTGTGTTGCACGAGACAAGCGGTTGAGGGAAACGGCATGTCCGGCGTGATGGTGGCGACGATGATCAGGTCGATCTGCTCGGCAGTGACGCCGGCCATCTGCATCGCGCGCTCGGCCGCCTTGGCGGCCATGTCGGAGGTGAATTCATCGGCGGCGGCGATGCGGCGCTCCTTGATACCGGTGCGAGTGGTAATCCATTCGTCGGTGGTCTCGACGATTTTTTCGAGGTCGGCGTTGGTGAGGATGCGCTCAGGCACATAAGAACCGACGCCGGTGATGGAGCAGGACCGGCCAGCGAAGTTGTGCTCCGCGCGCGGGTTTTTGAAGATTGGGTTCGAGCTCATGGTTGGGCGGGAACAGGGACGGCGGCTAACTTGAGGTTGGCGGCGGCGATTTCCTGCGCGAAGTGTCGGTTCAGGTCGTGGCGGACTTCCTCGGCGGCGACGCGGATGGCGCTGGCGATGGCGCGCTCGCGGGACGAACCGTGCGCCTTGATGACGATGCCATTCAAGCCGAGCAACGCCGCGCCGCCATAGACTTCCGGGTCAAGCCGCTGCTTGAGCGCCCGGAAAGCGCCGCCGGCCAAGGCGCCGCCGAGCATCCGGAGCGGGTTGGCTTTGACTTCGTTTTTCAGCAACCGGCCGATGGTCTTGCTCATGCTCTCGACGGATTTCAGCACGATGTTGCCGATGAATCCGTCGCAGACCACCACATCCACGCCATCGTTGAAGAGGTCAAAGCCTTCGCAGTAGCCCGTGAAATTCAGCTCGAGCTGCGCGCAGAGACGGAGCGCTGCTTGAGTCACCGGCGTCCCTTTGGATTCTTCCGAGCCGTTACTCAAGATGCCCACGCGCGGCCGGGCCAGCCCGAGAACTTCACGGGCATACACGCTGCCCATGACGGCGAATTGCGCAAGGTGCGAGGGCTCGGCCAAGGCATTGGCGCCGCAGTCGAGCATGATGAAATCCTGATTGAGCGAGGGAAACCGGCAGGCGATAGCAGGACGCTCCACGCCTTCCAGCCGGCCCAACTTCATGGAGCCGGCCACGAGCGCGCCGGTGTTGCCGGTGGAAATGACGGCGTCCGCCTTGCCATGGCGGACTTGTTCGATGGCCCGGACGAGCGAGGAATCTTTTTTCTTGCGGATGCCTTCGAGCGGTTTGTCGTCCATCGTCAGCACCTCGCTGGCGGGAACGACCGTCACGCGCGAATCGGTCAAGGAGTGGATTTTACGGGCCGCGGCGATATCCGCCTCCCGGCCGACCAACAGCATTTCCGTGATCGCGGAGTCGGCGGCAAGTGCCAGTTTGACGCCTGCGAGGGCGACCGCGCAACCGTGGTCGCCACCCATGACATCCACTGCGATTCGCATAAAGGAAAAGCGCGGCCCCCAACCGGACGCCGCGCAAACCCGAAATCAAGCGCAAGTGCCGCAACAGTCGCAACCGTGGTGCCGAT
>JAFMIX010000202.1 GCA_017853785.1 Verrucomicrobiales bacterium | reverse complement strand
GATACCTTCGGCGTGCCCGCCACGCCGGACATCGTGCGCGATTTGCAGACGACCTACTGGGGCAACGAAACCATCTGGGACGTCATGGTCAACGCCGGCGTGCAGATGACCGAGAACGCCGGTTGCGCCGCCTGCCTTGGCGGCCCGGTGGACACGTTTGGCCGGATCAACAAGAGCGGCATCAATTGCATCAGCGCCACGAACCGCAACTTCCCCGGCCGCATGGGCGACAAGGAATCAAAGGTGTTCCTCGCCTCGCCCGCGACGGTGGCGGCCAGCGCACTCACGGGCAAAGTCACGGACCCCCGCGAGTATCTGAGCTGATCGGATCGCAAAAAAAGAAAACCCGGAACCGCTCGAGCAGTTCCGGGTTCTTACTTAAAAAGCCGGGGGGTTATTCGGACTTCTTTTCGGGCTTCTTATCGCCCTTCGGACCTTTCGGACCACCGGGACCGCCGGGACGATGGCTCTTCAGTTTTTCCAACTGTTCGGGGGTGAGGATCGCCTTGACCTTGGTCATGCGCTCTTCATTCAATGCTTTGACCTTGGCCATTTTGTCTTCTTTGGAGAGCGCGGTGTCTTCGCGCAACGCTTTCATCTTCGGGCCGAATTCCTTGTTGATTTCTTCCATCTTGGCCTTCTGGTCTTCGCTCAGGCCGAGTTCTTCGGCCATCTTGCCCCGCATTTCGCCGCCAGGGCCGCCAGGACCGCCGGGGCGCTTATGTTCGCCGGGAGGGCGGGTGGGTTTCGTATCTTCCGCCTGGAGGCCGGTGCTCAAAGCCACCAAGCTGCCCAGCGCGAGCAGCGCCATGAGACTGATCTTGTTTGTTTTCATAAGTGTGTGTTGATTTTTTTTGTTTTGCCGGGCACGGTGGCCCGATTGGTTATGGTTACAAGAAGGCAGACGTATGCTTCGGGAATTGGTTACAGGCATTTTTGATCCGCCAGTGGGGAGCGTTGGCGGGCCGAAGTTTCAATCATTTTCAGCCATTCCAAGCGTGACTTTGCCGACGGTTTGGAGAAAATCTCTGCCGCCATGAAACAATTATTCATCGTTTGCGCCTTGGGTCTCTCGCTGGGCTTGAGTGCGGTAGCTGCCGAGCCAGCGGGCAAAACCGAAGCCAAAACCGAACCAACCAAACCGGAAGTCAAAACCGAAACCAAAGAGGATAAAAAAACCGTGAACACCAACGAAGTTGCCATCATCAAAACCAGCGAAGGCGAAATGGTCCTGGAATTCTGGCCGGACGTCGCCCCGGGACACGTGGAAAATTTCAAGAAACTCGCGAACAAGGGATTTTACGACGGCACCTGTTTCCACCGCGTCATCAAAGGCTTCATGATCCAGGGCGGCGACCCGCTGACCAAGGATGATGCCAATCAAGCCCGCTGGGGCACGGGCGATCCCGGCTACAAGATCAAGGCCGAGTTTAACGACAAGGCGCACGTGCGCGGCGTGCTCTCCATGGCGCGCTCGAACGACCCCAACTCCGCCGGCTCGCAGTTCTTCATCTGCCACGGCGACCCGCGCTTCCTCGACCGGCAATACACCGCGTTCGGCAAGCTCATCAAGGGCGACGACGTGCTGGAAAAAATCGCCACCACACCCACGCAGCCCGGTGACCGGCCCGTGAAGCGGATGAACGTGGAGAGCATCAAGATCGTTCCCGCCGATTCCGTCAAGTAAGCCGCCGCTTTTCCGACGCGGATGAGGCCGGCCTCATCCGCGTTTTTGTTTCCATGAATCCCAACCTCACTGCCCTCGCCGCCACGCTCGTGGCGTTGGGCTGTCCGGCGGAACAGTCCGCCGCGATGGCCGCGCAACTCGACAAGCGCGCCCGGCAACTGGCTGCCCAAAAAGGCCGCAGCTACGAGGAAGCGCTGACGCATCTGCTCCGCTTGATGCAGCAAGGCTGGGCCGCGCAACAAAGCCAGCAGCAGCGCGGCAAGTGAGGCAGTTTCGGGCTGGACTTATCCGGGCGGAGCGGCAGTCTTGCCGGACTTCGGGGTATGAAAAAATTACTGCTTCCGCTGGTGTTGGTGGGCTTGGTTTTTGGCGGCGGCTTTTGGTTGGGGCGTCGCAACGCCGCGCCGCCCGCAGCGGTCACAGACAAACCCGCCTTGCCTGTGACGGGCCGCACGTTCGCCACGATGCCGGCCATCAAGAACAAATATCCGCCGGCAGAAACGCCCGCGGCCAAATCCGGCGAGGCCAAAGGTCCGCCCACGCGCGAGGAAATCGCGACGAAAATCAAGGAACTGGGTGCGTCCGGGCTTGGCAATTCGTGGGGCTGGGGTGCCAACCGCGCTTACAGCGATTGGCAGAAATTCGCTGATTCCATCGCGCCGGCGGATATTCCGGCAGCGCTCGCGTTGCTCGAACAGTCGGGCAACCGCAACATCCGGCAATTCCTCCGCGTCCACCTGCTGAACAAGTTGGCCGAGACCGACCCCGGCGCGGCGATGGCTTGCGCGAACACCATCACCAACCGCCAGGAACGAGATCAGGCCGTGGCCAACGTCGTGGGAAGCTGGGCGCAAAAAGACGCGACCGCCGCGGTGGCTTGGGCGCAGCAGTTGCCGGCAGGACAGTTGCGCAATCAGGTATTAAGCATGGCCATCGGCGCGCTGGCCGAGAAAGACCCGGCGGCGGCTTTTGAGCTGATGAAGACCAGCGGCATCTCCACGCAGCGGCCGCAGGCGTATTCCATCATCGCAAGTTCGTGGGCGAACAAAGATCCGCAGGCCGCGCTCAACTGGGTCAACACGCTCCCCAACGGCAACGACAGGCGCAACGCCATTGGCTCCGTCATCTCGCAATGGGCGGGCCAAGACGCGGCGGCGGCGGCGGCGTGGTTGAAGCAGTTGCCCGAGGGCCAGACCAAGCAGCAGGCCTTAAATTCCATGAGCTATCAATGGGGGCAGAGTGACCCGAAGGCCGCGATGGATTTCGCGCAGCAACTCCCGGCGGGCAACGCCCGGAATGAATTCATCGGCAACATCATCGGCCAATGGGCGCAATCGGATTCCGAGTCCGCGTTGAAGTTCGTCGAAACTCTCCCCGCCGGCGCGGCGCGCGACCGGGTCTTGCAGAACGTCATCGGCCAGCTTGCTTACAACGACCCGCGAGCCGCCGCCAAAATCGCCAACACCATGACACCCGGTCAGGCGCGGAACAACGCTCTTGGCCAGATCGCCTCCAGCCTATCGCAGAATGATCCCACGGCGGCAATGGAGTGGATTCTCGCCTTGCCCGAGGCCAACGCGCGGCGGAATGCGCTGCAAAATGTTTCCTGGCAGCTCGCGCAAAATGATCCGCAGGGCGCCGCGGAATTCGCCGCCAAACTCCCCGCCGGCCGCGGGCGCGATGACTTCATCCGCAACCTCGCCAACAGTTGGGGCCAGTCCGATCTGCCCAGCGCCGTGGCCTGGGTCACGCAATTGCCCGAAGGCAAAAGCAAGCAGCAGGCGATGCAGAACCTCGCGCCGCAATGGGCCGAGACCGACCCCGCCGCCGCGCTCGCCTATGTGCAGACCATGAAGGCCGGCAACGCGCAGAACAATGTGTTGAGCAGTATCGCCAATCGCATGGGCCAGAGCGACCCCGCGAAGGCGTTGGAATTCGCGGGCAAACTTCCGGCGGGTGCGGGGCAGGAAGCGTTCCTGCAAGGCATCGCCTCCGGCATGGTGAATAATTCCCCGGCGGACGCCGCCGAATTTGTCGCCAAGCTGCCGCCGGGCAAGGCGCAGGACCGCGCGGCAATGGATGTCGCCTCCTCCTGGGCCTATCAGGATCCGCAGGCCGCTGCCGCATGGGTGAGCGCCTTCCCGGCGGGCCAGGCCCGCGACAGCGCGGTGCAAAACGTCCTTTCCTCGTGGGCGAACAACGACCCCGCCGGCGCCGGCCAATGGCTCGCCACCTTCCCCGCCGGTGACCCCCGGGAAAACGCGGTGCGTTCCTACATCAGCTCCGTCAGTTACCAGAATCCCGAACTCGCCGCGCCGTGGGCGTTGACCATCAGCAACGAGCAGCAGCGGAATTCGCAGATTGAGAACATCGCCCGCCAATGGCTGGAGAACGACCCCGCCGCCGCGCAGGCGTGGCTCGCGCAATCCGGTCTGCCCGCCGAACGCCAGCAGCGCCTGCTGAAACGGACCGCAGGCGATTGATGGCGGCGCGTGGCGATTCGATGCCTTGCGCCGGATTTTTGCTATCACAGATACTTCGCGAGAATCGGCTTGAGCGCGCTAATGGTTTTCTTGGGCCACACTTTGCGGTCGGTCATGATGGCGTTCTTGAGGGCGGCGTGGCAGGGCCAATTGGGTTCGCGCGGAATCTGCGGAAGAACTTTCGCAATGACCGTCTTCGCGGTGGCGGCGTTTTGCGTGACGTTGGCCACGACCATCTCCACGGTCACGTGCGCTTCGTCC
>JAFMIX010000201.1 GCA_017853785.1 Verrucomicrobiales bacterium | reverse complement strand
CATCAGCCGCAGCGCCTTTAGCGATCAGCCCAAGCCGTTGCCAGAAGGGAAGCAAGAGCAGGAGGTGGAGATTGTGCGGGTGTCCCAGGCGCATCCGACGCCGGGCTACAAGAATATCCCGCACAAGTTCGTGGAACTGGGGTATTGCGTGAACAAGAAGCAAGTGCGGCGGATTCGGCTGGAAGAAGGATTGCAAGTGCCGCCACCGAAGCCGAGCCAGGCCGAGACAGCGGCGGCGGGGTGTTTGAGGACTGGCGGCGGTATTACAACCAGGAACGGCCGCATCGTTCACTGGGCTTGCAAACGCCGCCGGCGTTTGCCAAGAATCAGGGCGCAGCAGTTTCTGGTTGCAGCCGGGCTCCGCCCGCCTTCCACCGGAAACTGGTAGCGCAGAAGAAACCAAAACTGCCGCAAAACCTCCCATCAAAAATGGCATGACTCGTGGAGGCCAAGCACTTGACTCGCACATCGCTCCACATCTCAATCCCAAATCATGAAAAATCTGTTTTCCCTGCTCGGCCTGCTCGGATTGACCGCCTTTTCCACCAGCGCCGAGACCAATCAGCCGCCGGTGCGGTTGGCGGTGGTAGGACTAGTGCATGGTCACATCGGTAGCTTCATCCCCAGCGCATTGAACAACCCGGCAGTGCACCTGGTCGGCATCGTCGAACCGGACGCGAAGTTGGTGGAACGTTACGCGAAGACGTTGCGGTTGGAGCCGAATCTGTTTTTCCCCAGTCTCAGCGCCTTGCTCGCACGCACCAACGTGCAGGTGGTGGCAGCCTTCACCACCACGCGCGACCACCGCCGCATCGTGGAAGAATGTGCGCCGCGCGGCCTCCATGTGATGATGGAAAAGCCGCTCGCCACCACGCTAGCCGATGCCCGCGCCATGGCCGACGCCGCAAAAAAAGGCGGGATCCACCTGCTGGTAAATTACGAGACCACTTGGTATCCCGCCACGCACGCGGCCTACGATTTGGTCTGCAAGCAAAAGGCAATCGGCGACATCCGGAAAATCGTGATCCACGCCGGCCACGCCGGTCCGGCCAAGATCGGTTGTCCACCGGAATTTCTGCATTGGCTGAACGACCCGGAGGCGAATGGCGGCGGCGCGCTCACGGACATGGGTTGTTACGGCGCGGATTTGATGACCTGGCTGATGCAAGACGCGCGGCCGACCTCGGTCTTAGCCGTGACCCAGCAGCTTCAGCCGGAGTTGTATCCCGAAGTGGATGACGAGGCGACCATTGTGCTGACGTATCCACGCGCGCAGGGAATCATCCAGGCGGCGTGGAACTGGCCCTTCGCCCGGAAGGATATGGAAATCTACGGCGTAACCGGACAGGTGCTCGCCCCGAAGAAAAAATCTCTGCGCGTGTTGCTGCCCGATAAACCGGAAAAGGACTTGCCCGCACCGCCGCTGCCCGCACCGCAAGCCGACCCGGTGTCATATCTCGCCGCCGTGGTGCGCGGAGAACTCCAGCCGTCGGGACTGTCGTCGCTCTCGGTGAACTTGACCGTGATGGAAATCCTCGAAGCCGCGCGGGAGTCGGCCAAGACTGGCACGCGGATTGATCTCCCGGCGCAGCCTTAAAGTCAGACGATTTCCACGGGACATTTCGGCAGCGCGTCGAGGAACGCCTGGCCGTATTTTTTGGCGAGGATGCGATTATCCAGCACGACGACGATGCCGTTGTCGGTTTTGGTGCGGATCAAGCGGCCGACGCCCTGGCGGAATTTCAGAATCGCCTCGGGTAAGGAGAATTCGCCGAAGGAATTTCCGCCGCGCGCTTCGATGGCCTCGATGCGCGCTTCGATGAGCGGATGGTCCGGCACGGCGAACGGCAGCCGCGTGATGATGACGTTGCTGAGCGCCTCGCCCGGCACATCCACGCCCTGCCAGAAACTGTCCGTGCCGAAAAGCACGGAGTCCACATCGTCCTTGAACTTCTCGAGCATCGTGGAGCGCGGCGTGCCCGTGCCCTGCACGAAGAGCGCGATGCCGAGCTGGTCGAAGAACGGCTGCATCCGCTCGGCGAGTTCCTGCATGAGTTTGTAGCTGGTGAAGAGCACGAACGCCTTGCCGTGCGTCTGCTTGATGAAGTGCTCGATCCAACGCTCGAGCGCAGCGGCGTAACCGTGCTCCCGCGGGTCGGGCATCTTCTGCACGGCAAAGAGCGTCATCTGCTGCTCGTAATCGAATGGCGTGCCAACCTGAAGCTGCGTGGCGGATTCGCCGCCGACGCGACACACGAAGTAATTCAATCCGCTTTGGGCTTTTGCAGGCTTCCCGCGCGGCGCAGCGGCGGCAGCGGGCGGATTCACGCTGGTCGCCAGCGTGGCGCTGGTCATGATGACGCTCGTGTCGGTCTCAAAAAGTCGACGGCGGAGAAAATCGGCGACGTCCACCGGCGCGGCGTTGAGCGAGAGGTTGCGCTGAGCTTTGCCGGTGCGTTCGACCCAGTAAACGTGTGCTTCGGCCTGCTGGCTGAGAAATTCCGCGACTTCCACCTTCAGTTCGCCGAGGCGGCGGTTGCACTCGATGAGTTCCTGCCCGATCTCCTTGTCGGCGCTGGTCTTGATGAGGTCGCTCACGGCTTCGCGCAGCCGTTGGATGGGCAGCGTGACGTTGTCCTTCACGAGTTCAGCACGGCGGATGCGGAGCTCGCTCCACGAGCGCTTGCGTTCGCCGCCGCCGAAGGAATTTTTTTTCGCCTCCCCGGCCAACTCTTCGCAGGCGGCCTCGACGTTTTCAAAGAAAACATCGGACTCCTTGAGAATGTCGGCGACGAGTTTCACGGAGTTGCCGCTGCGCAGCGTGGCGAGCAGTCCTTTTTCTGTCTTCGGATTCCACAGGCGGTTGAGCGCCCAGCGCACTTGCCCGCTCGAAACGCTCAAGCCGATGTGCCGCGACGCGACCTGCTCCATCGTGTGCGCTTCGTCGAAGATGACGAAGTCGTTCTTGAACAGGATGCCGCCCTCTTGCTCCTCATCCACGCCGCCGAGCAGCGTGAAGAACAGCGTATGGTTCAGCACCAGCACGTCGGACGAAAGAATGCGGTTGCGCGCGCGCTGAAAAAAACAGATGCCGTGGTCCTTGCTGAAGTCGGATTGGTAGCCGCAAACTTTCGGCGAGCACAGGCCGCGTTCGGAACAGACCTGCGCCCAGACTTTCGGGTCAGGCTCGATGTCGAAGTCCGAGAGGCTGCCGTCCTTGGTTTCCCTGGACCACTCGTAGATGCGCTGCAGTTCCTCCGCCTCGCTTGAGGTGAAAAGATTGCCGCTCTGCTGCAGCGCTTTTTGCAGGCGGCGCGTGCAGAGATAATTCGCGCGGCCCTTGAGCATCGTGAACTGGAACTTCACCGGCTCGGGCAACGCGCCGAGCACGCTCGAAAGCATGGGCAGGTCTTTTTCCGTGAGCTGTTCCTGCAGGTTGATTGTGTGGGTGGAGATGATCGCTTTCTTTTTCAGCGCGCCGGCGAACAGGATCGCCGGAATCAGATACGCGAGCGATTTGCCGACGCCCGTGCCCGCCTCGACGGCGAGATGCTCGCGGTGCTGCAACGCCCGCGCCACCGCCACGGCCATCGCCTGCTGCTGCGGGCGGAACTCAAAATTGCTCGCCTTGGAGAGGATTCCCGTCGGCGAAAAGATTTGCTCCACCTGCGCAACCAGATCCGTGCCGGCGGGCTGATGTTCAACGGCGGAAATCACGACTGCCTTGGTCTCCGCCCGACGACTTCCGGTTGGGTCTTGTTCTTGGCGATGGAGTTGGCGGGCAGGACGCCGCGCCAGTTCACGCTCGGATAAATCACTGCGCCGCGACCGATGATGCTGCCGGGATTGAGCACGCTGTTGCAGCCGACTTCCGCATCGTCGCCGATGAGCGCGCCGAACTTGCGCAGGCCGGTGTCGAACGGCACGCCGTCTTTTTCCACCGTCACGTTGCCGGGCAGCGATTTGAGGTTGGACGCGATGACGCCGGCGCCGACGTGCGCCTTGTGGCCAAGGATGGAATCACCAAGATAGTTGAAGTGCGGCACCTGGCAGCTGTTGAAGAGCAGCACGTTTTTCAGCTCGCAGGAATTTCCCACCACGCAGTCGTCGCCGACGATGACGTTCTCTCGGATGTAGGCGTTGTGGCGGATCTGGCAGTTCTTGCCGATGACAGCCGGGCCTTTGATCATCGCACCGGGCTCGACGATGGTGCCTTCGCCGATGAAAACGTCCCTGCCGATGCTCGCCCCGGGAAAGCGTTTGGCGGGCACTTGCTTGGCGCGCGGCTTGACGTAGTCGGCAATCTTCTGGAGCGCTTCCCATGCGAACTCGCAGCCATCGAAGATGGCGGCGTGCTCGGTCTGGCTCAAATCAAACAAGTCAGCAGGTTTGAACATGGCTTGAAGTTAGGCGAAAGCGCGGGTTCGGCAAATGCCTTTTTG
>JAFMIX010000200.1 GCA_017853785.1 Verrucomicrobiales bacterium | reverse complement strand
CAGTTCCCGCCATTGCTTCCGCTCCGGCAATGCCTTGGGCCGCTGGTTGAACGTTCCACGACGGATGCTTAACCACCGGCATACCGCCCGCCCGGAACATCCCATCGCCACCTGCACTTTCGCGGCGATGATGCGCTGACGCTCCGGGCTCAGGCGTTTTTTCCAAAGCCATCTCCCACGCCTGGTTCTTGAGCAGTTGATCGGCCGGCAACTTCTTCAAGCCCCCGTTCTCCCGTTCCAGTTCCCGCAGGCGTTGCACCTCCGGCAACCCCACGCCATACTGGCTCTTCCAGCGGTAAAAGGGCTGCGGGCTGATGTTGCGCTTCCGGCAGACCGCCTCGTTGCTCTGCCCACCAGCCTCCGTCTCCCGCAGGAGGTGGATGATCTGCTCCGGCGTATGGTATGTCTTCTTCATTGATGGTTTCCTTTTTGGCCGAAAACCATCTGATCCGCAATGGCCTACTTCATGGGCGCCCAATCACGCTGAACAGCACCCTCCGGTTAAGCCGGGAATCAGTCGGAACAGTCGTGGGGAATTTCATTCATCCGGGGCTGAACCTCAAAAAGACCTGCTACGGAGTCGTGTTGCAGCAGCAAAACACGGCCCGAGGATATTTCCTTGGCTCTGCCGAGACCGGCCTCTTCCGGCTGCGCGCCGACTAGGCGACCGGCTTGAGGAGCGATTTGACCAGCACCTTGGAGTTACGTCCGCTCTGGTCGTATTTTTCCCGGCGCGCCGGCGGCAGATCGTCCGGCCCGCCTTCCACAAAGCCGCCCTTGGACTGGAAGTAGGTGAACGCCTGCGTCGAAAGCGTGAGCAGCGTCTCCAGCCCCGCCTCCCGCGCCTTGCTTTCCACGAACTGGATCAGCTTCCGACCGATGCCTTGGTTCTCGTGCGACTTGCTGACGTAGAGGCACGCCAGTTCGCCCTGCTTCTGCTCGGGATAGACGTGCAACGCCACGCACGCGACGGGATTCTTATCAATCTCAAAAATGAAATAATCGCCCAACTGCTTCTCGATCATCGGGCGCGTGCGCTTGACCAATTCGTCGCTCGCCACCGAACTCTTTGTCAGCATCATGATGTGCCGCACGTCTTTCTTCATCGCTTTGCGGATCTGCTGATACTCGTTCGCGTAGATCAGCGTTCCGATGCCCTCGTTGGAGAACACCTCGGCCAGCAAGCCTTCATCCACCTTGCCGTTGATCACATGCACCCGCGGCACGCCCGCGCGGCAGGCGGCGGCGGCGTGCTGGGCCTTGGACAAGGTCTGCGGGGTGAAGTCGCATTTCTTGCCCGCCAGCAAAGCGTCCAACTCCGCGACGATGATCTGCCGGATGAGCAATCCTTGGCAGACCAGTCCGTCCTGCGTGGTGATAAAAATAAGTTTCGTTGCCTTTAGCGCATCCGCTACCGCCAGCGCCACCCCATCGGAGTTCACCCGGTAAGTCTTGCCATCGCCGTCGAAGCCCAGCGGCGGCACGACGGGGATGATTCCCTGTGCCAGGAGCGTCTGCAACAGATCCACATCCACCCGCTCCACCTTGCCGGTGAAGAGGTGATCCACGCCCTGGATGATGCCCATGGGATGCGCGATGATGGCGTTGGAACTCACCGCGCGGAGGTCGTTCGTGGCGAGGCCCTCGAGGATTTCGTGGGTGAGCCGGTTGGAGGCGGTGAGCGCGAGCTTCAGCGTCTCCGCGTCCGTGACGCCGACGCCGTCGAGGTTGGAGGGCGCGAGATTCTGCTCCGCCGCGAGCGCCTGGATCTGCGCCGCGGCGCCATGCACCAGCACCACGCGGATGTTCAGGGAACGCAACACCGCCACGTCCAGCAGGATGTTGGCGAAATTCTCGTCGGTGACGATCGCGCCGTCCACGGCGATGATGAACGTCTTCTCCCGGAAGCGCGGAATGTATTGCAGGATGCCCCGCAGATCGGTCGGTTTCACGCGGTCTGATTAGTTCTTTCCGGCGGGGAAATCCAGAACCATTTTCAACGCCGCGAGGCAGCGCTCGTTCTCCGCCCGCGTGCCGATGGAAATCCGGATCCACTCGGGCAACTGGTAGCCCGCCATGGGGCGCGTGATCACGCCAAGCTTCTGCAGGCCGGCAAAAACCTTCGCGCCATCGCCCACGCGGACGAGGAGGAAGTTCGCGTGCGAGGGCACGAGCTCCAGCTTCAGTTCCCGGAAAGCCTGCGTGAAAAACTCCAGCCCCGCCCGGTTGTGCTCGCGCGTCTTGCGCACGTGGGCTTCGTCATCCAATGCGGCGAGCGCAGCGGTTTGCGCAAGCAGGTTCAGGTTGAACGGCTGCCGGATTTTCTCGAACGCGGCGACCAGTTCGGCATCGGCGATGCCGTAACCGACGCGCAACCCGGCCAGGCCGTAGATTTTTGAGAACGTCCGCATCAAGAGCAGATTCCGGTGGTGGCCGAAGCGGAGCAACGGCACGAGATCCACGGCGTCGTTGCCGAGGAACTCGATGTAGGCCTCGTCCAGCACGAGCAGGACGTGCGGCGGGACTTCATTGACGAGTTCCACGAGCGCGTTGCGTTCGGCGAGCGTGCCGGTGGGGTTATTCGGGTTCGCGACGAACAGGATGCGCGTCTGCGGCGTGATGGCGTTGAGCATGCCGCGCAAGTCGTGGCCGTAACTTTTCGCCGGCACGGTGATGAGGTTCGCGCCGAACATGCGGGTCACGATGGGATAAACCGCGAAGCAATACTGCGAGACGACCACGTCCGCGCCCGGTCCGAGCAGCGCGTGGCCGACGAATTCAATGATCTCGTTCGAGCCGTTGCCGAGGATGAGATTGCCGGGTTCGACGCCGAGTTTGGCGGCCAGCTTTTGCTTGAGATAAAACGCATTGCCGTCCGGATACAGATGCACGCCGGATAATGCCTGTTGCATCGCGGTCAACGCGAGCGGCGATGGGCCGAAGGGATTTTCGTTGGATGCCAGCTTGATGATGCCGGCGGCGGGCAGGCCGAGTTCGCGGGCAACGTCTTCAATGGGGCGGCCGGGCTGGTAGACGGGGACGTTTTGCAGCGCGGGATTGATCGGGAATGGGAGCGTCATGGCAGCGGGGTCAGATGGAATCGAGGATTTTCTTCACGTTCACGTTTTTGGCGATGAGGTCGCGGATGAGCGAAATCTTTTCCGTGTCGGCGGGTTTGGTTTTCACGATGAGGTCGTGGACTTTGGACGCGACCTTGTAGCTGTCGGCGGCGACGGCGAGCACGGGGCAGGGCAGCGTCTGGATGATCTTCATCACGTCCGGATGGGGCAGCAGGTTGCCGGTGAGGACGATGCCGGCCATGGCTTCCGCGTCGGCGGAGCCGATGCTGCTGGCGGCGGCGTAAATGAGGTCTTCGCGGTCGCCGGGGGTGATCAGCAGCACGCCGCGTTTGAAAAAGGTCTTCGCGTTGTTCACGCTCATCGCGCCGACGACGACGTCGCTCACCACGTTCTGCATCTGCTCGGACTGGTTGAGCCGCGCGGCGTCCAACTCGTCGCGGATGACCGTGAGCGTCGGGCGCGAGAGGATGTCGCGATGCGGGATCACGCCGAGCAGCTCCAGTCCCTTGCGCTTGAGGCCGCGCCGGGCGAAGTCGGCGATGAACTCCATCTTCTCTTCCAACACCTTGTTGAGGATGACGCCGATGATCTCCACGCCTTCCTTTTCGAACAGCGCCTGGTTCAACGCCACCTCGTCGATCGGTTTGCCGATGCCGCCCTGGGTGACGATGATGACTTTGGCGCCGAGCACCTTGGCAACCTGCGCGTTGGACAGGTCAAACACCGAACCGACGCCCGCGTGGCCGCTGCCTTCGCACAGGACGAATTCTTTTTCCCACGCGACGCGGTCGAAGGCTTTTTGGATTTTTTTTACGAGCGCCTCGTTGTTGGACGATTGAAGGTATTTGCGGGTGAAGTCCGGTTCGACGGCGATGGGGCTCATGTCCACCAGCGGGCAGTTCATCTGATAGACGCTGTCCATGAGCACGGAATCCTCGTCGATCTTCTCGGACTCGATCTGCACGAAGCGCTGGCCGACGGGCTTGATGTAACCGATGCGGGGATATGTTTTTTGCAGTGCCGAGATGAGGCCGAGCGAGGTGGTGGTCTTGCCGTCGTTCTGGCGCGTGGCCGCGATGAAGACGCGCGGGGTTTCGGTGTTCATGAATGATTTGGAATTATTCGCCGGGAAGTTTTTCGCCCGCGCCGGGATAGAGCAGGGCGTAATCCGTGGATTGCACGCCCACGATGGCGGCCACGCCGAGGATGTCGTGCGCGTTGGAGCCGCGGGAAACGTCCGCCGCCGGGCGGTCGAGGCCGAGGAGGATCTGGCCGTAGGCGTTGGCGCGGGAGATGTGGCGCACCAGCTTGCTGGCGATGTTGCCGGAATTGAGATCGGGGAAGACCAGCACGTTGGCGCGGCCGGCG
>JAFMIX010000199.1 GCA_017853785.1 Verrucomicrobiales bacterium | reverse complement strand
TCTCCCCTGCCCGACCCTGATTCAAGACCGTCCACAACGCCTCGGCGTGGTCGCGCACGTAGAGCCAGTCGCGCACGTTCATGCCGTCGCCATAGACGGGCAGCGGCTTGCGGGCGAGAATGTTTTGTATGATGACGGGAATGAGTTTCTCCGGGAACTGGAACGGGCCGTAGTTGTTCGAGCAATTGGTGATAACAGTGTCGAGGCCGTAGGTGTGGTGATAGGCGCGGACGAGGAAATCGCTGGAGGCTTTGCTGGCGGAGTAAGGGGAGTTCGGCGCATAAGGCGTGGTCTCGGTGAACAGGCCGGTCGCGCCGAGCGAACCGTAGACTTCGTCGGTGCTGACGTGGTGGAAGCGTTTCCCGGCAAGGTTTGCGCCCCAGAACGCGCGGCAGGCTTCGAGCAGGTTGAACGTGCCGACGATGTTCGTCTGGATGAAATCGCCCGGGCCGGTGATGGAGCGGTCCACATGGGACTCCGCCGCAAGATGCATGACGTGCGTGATGCCGTGCTGCTCCACGACGCGCAACGTCGCCGCCTTGTCGCGCAAGTCGACTTTTTCGAAGATATATTTCGGATGCTGCGAAACTTTCTCCAGATTCGCCAGATGGCCGGCGTAGGTGAGGCAGTCGAGGTTGACGAGTTTCGTGACGCGCGGGTCGCCGATGACGTGCTGGATGAGGTTCGAGCCGATGAAGCCCGCGCCGCCGGTGATGAGAAGATTCATAAATTGAACAACAAAGTAACAGAGGAACTAAGTTAAGACCTCGTTGGGCGAACGAGGGACATTCAAGACGCGATGAATACCGTGTTTGATGAGAATTTCGTTGAAATTAATGAGCAGGCCGAGGGGAAATTTCTTGAGGCGCAGATAAGTGATTACTTGTGCGGTATGAACTGGCAGTAATTGATCCACCGATTTGAGCTCGACCAAGAGTTTTTCCTCAACGATCACATCCGCACGATAACCGACCTCAATGCGAACACCTTTGTAGTCTAACGGAATCGGAAGCTGCAATTGATGCTTCACACCGCGCAACCGGAGTTCGTGACTCAAGCAAGCTTCGTATGCGCTCTCCAGCAAGCCCGCACCAAGTTCATTGTGAACTGTAAATGCGGCATCCACGACAGTTTTCGCCAAACGTTCAACATCAACCGGAACATGAACTCGCTTCCAGTCTGGAAATTCCAGTCCGAAACTTTGTTCCTTTGTTCCTTTGTTGTTCATGATTCCGGCTTCCAGTTTCTCAACGAGTCTTCCAGCGCGGTTTTCACGTCGCGGATTTTCACGCCGGCGGCAAGGAGCTTGGTGATGTCCATGACGCAATTGGAGCGCGGCGTCTGCGCGCCAATCTGGTAAAACTCCGCGTCGCTGGCCCAGAACTCGAACTTGCGGGCGGGCTTCAGGATTTGCTCGATAAACCCGACGACCTCGCGCGTGGTGACGAAGCCCGGATTGGTCACGTTGTAGATGCCGAACGGGGCGCGGAGTTCCCAGAGGTCGAGGCAAGCGCGGACGTAGTCGCCGCGGTGCGAAATCGAGTTCACGTTGTCATAGACCTTCGAATAGCGCTGCACCTTGGTGAGGTAATTGCGCGAGCTATCGTATTCATCAAACGGAATCCGCAGCCGCCAGATGTAGCTCTGCCCGATGCCGGCAATGGCCTCCTCGCCCAACGCCTTGGTGCCGCTGTAGAAACTGCACGGGCCGTCGCGGAAGGAAAAATTGGGGGTGTCGTTCTCGCTGTAGCCGTGAATCACAGCCGGCGATTGTTCCACGAGCGCGCGGAGTTCGGGCCGCGTCATGTCTTTTTCCGCACGCAACGAACCGGTGACGGCGACCTTCGCGCCGGAGTAGATACAGCCGGAGGAAACGTGGCCCCAGGGAATTTTCAGTGAGGCGCAAGCGTGGGCGACCGTCTGGGGAAAAAGCGTGTTACCGGCAAGCGTGTCGGCTTTGTGGGCTTCGCAAGCGTCCACGTTCGGCTTGCCGGTGTAGCCGGCGGCGTTGATGACGAACTCCGTCGGGTGCGTGCGCAGGTAATCCAGCAATAGATCGAACCGCGTGTAATCCAGCTCGCGGCGCGAAAGCGAAATGAACCGGCGGCCGCGCGATTTGAGTTCGCGCGCAAACGCCTGGCCGATGTAACCGCTGCCGCCGAGGAGGAGGATCATTGCTTCAATCTTTTTGCTTCCGCCACGACTTCCTTTTCCAGGTAGGCGCGATACTCGCAGTTCGGCATCTGGCGGACGATGACTTCGAGCTGGGCCAGATTGACGATGCCGCTGCGGAAGGCGGCCTCCTCCGGGCAGCCGATCTTGATGCCGGCGCGTTTTTCGATGGTCTGCACATAGGCGCTGGCCTCGTGCAGGCTGCTGCTCGTGCCGGCGTCCAGCCACGCGAAACCCCGCGCAAGGCGCTCCACGCGGAGGTCACCCCGCCGGAGATATTCCACGTTCACCGCCGTGATTTCCAACTCGCCGCGCGCCGACGGCTTCAGATTCCTGGTGATTTCGACGATGCGGTTGTCGTAGAGGTAAAGGCCGGGCACGGCGTAATTGCTTTTCGGCTGCTTCGGTTTTTCTTCGATGGACACGGCTTGGCCCTGCAAGTCGAACTCCACGACGCCGTAGCGTTCCGGGTCGTTGACGTGATAGCCGAAGATGGTGGCGCCGGATTTGAAGTCGGCAAAGGCCTTCTGGAACGTGTCGCCGCCGTAGAAAATGTTGTCGCCGAGGATGAGCGTCACGCTGTCTTGGCCGATGAAGTCTGCGGCGATGAGGAACGCCTGGGCGATGCCCTCGGGCTTGGCCTGCTCCCGGTAGCTGATAGCCAGCCCGAACTGGCTGCCGTCGCCGAGCAACTGCTCGAAGCGCGGCAAATCCTGCGGCGTGGAGATGAGGCAGATTTCCCGGATGCCGCCCTCGATCAGCGTCGTCAGCGGATAATACACCATCGGCTTGTCATAAACCGGCTGGAGTTGCTTGCTGGCGACCCGGGTGAGCGGATACAATCGCGAACCCGCGCCCCCCGCTAGGATAATCCCTTTCATGTTAGACAGGTTAAAAGTATTGGTCGGAATTGGAAGTCAGAAGTTGCTATCCCCTCGCCCGAACCGGCTAAATTTTCTTTACTTGAACCGTCGTCGCCGCAAACCTAACCGCACTTATGGATATTTTTTGGAGCATCGGAATCGTCCCCATCGGAATCCTGCTGTGCCTGACCCCGGCGTTGATCGCTTATCGGCTGACCAGCGGCCAAAACGCCATCGGCAATGATCCCGCCCCGCAACCGGCTAAGGCCGCCAAGAACGCCATCAAAGGCAAACGGAAATAATCCGCCATGAACCCTCCCGTCATCTTCCAGAAGTTCCCCTTCGTGCAGGAAGTGAAGCCGGGCGCGTATCACTGGTGCGCCTGCGGACAGTCCAAGAACCAGCCGTTCTGCGACGGCTCCCACAAAGGCACGGGCTTCGCTCCGCTCAAGGTGGAAATCGCCGAAACCAAGAAAGTCGCGTGGTGCGGCTGCCGCCATTCCAAGAACGGCGCGTTCTGCGACGGCAGTCACAAGAGCCTTCCGTAAGGCAACGCCCCATTTCAAAATGAAAAAGGTCGCCTTTCGGCGACCTTTTTCATTCTGCAAACCCGCAAAGGTCCGGGCTTTTACTTCAGCAGCTCTTCGGCGATCTGCACCGCGTTGAGCGCCGCGCCCTTCAGGAGCTGGTCGCCGCTGACCCAGAAGCACAGGCCGTTGTCCAACGCGCAGTCCACGCGGATGCGGCCGACTTCGCAATTGTATTTCTCGGAAGTGAAGAGCGGCATCGGATACTTCTTGTTCTCCGGCTCGTCCACGAGGTCGAGGCCGGGAGCTTTCTTGAGCACCGCGCGGGCGGCTGCCACCGTCACGGGCTTTTCAAACTCCGCACTGACGGCGATGGAGTGCGAGCGATACACCGGTACGCGCACGCACGTCACACTCGCCCGGAAATTCGGGTGATGCATGATCTTGCGGCCTTCGTTCTCCATCTTCATCTCTTCCTTCGTGTAACCGGTCAGCAGGAAGGAATCCACGTGCGGCAACACGTTAAAGGCGATCTGGTGCGGATAAACTTCCTTCGTCACCGGCTGCTTGTTGACGATCTGGCCGACCTGCCGTTCGAGTTCTTCCAACGCCTTCGCGCCCGTGCCGCTCACGGCCTGGTAGCTGGACGCGAAAATGCGCTTCACGCCGAAAGCCTGATGCAGCGGATACAAGGCCATCAGCGTGATGGCCGTGGTGCAGTTCGGGTTCGCGATGATGCCCTGATGTTGCTTCACGTCGCTGGCGTTAACCTCCGGCACGACGAGCGGGACGTTCGCGTCCATGCGGAACGCGCTGGAGTTGTCCACCACCACGCAGCCGGCCTTGACCGCCGCCGGGATGAATTCCTTCGAGATGCTCCCGCCCGCGCTGAACAGCGCGATGTCGATGCCC